>JAAXKN010000013.1 GCA_025612375.1 Ignavibacteria bacterium | reverse complement strand
TCCTTCTATCTTAAACTTTTTCAATACCTTTTTCAATGACTTTGCACAGGTCCTGTAGAGGAGGACTTTCGCTTTTTCTTTTAGGTTATAAATTTGTAACTTTCGCCTTGTAATTTCAATAAAGTCCCTGGAAATGTATGAAAAAGATTATTATTCCATTATTCCTTATTTTAGTTTTAGCTGCAGGCTGTTCAAAAGATAATAAAGCAAAGAAATTAACTACCGGTAATTTCAAGCAACTGGTAGTGCAGGCAATCTCCGGCAATGAGGAGGCAAACAACGCCCTGCAGGGTTTAGTTGACCAGGATCTTCCAGTTAACACCTCATACAATACACTATTGGCCGACAGTTTCAAGTCCAACGGCCAGAGGTATTACTATGTAATGCTTGAATACTCAAATCCTGTATATAACCGTTACGCAGTTTATAACAGCAAATTCAATCTTTTACTGCTGGATAAATCGCTCAACGGGGACGTGGCAATGGACTTTTTTGTAAAGGATGACATTACTTTCATAAAGCTGGCAGAAAGTTTCATTTCGAAAGAGGCTCTCAGCATAAAAAGGCTTTCATTATATAAAGTAGGTCAGGATAATATAAAGCTGGCGTTCCGTTCATTTTATTCGCTGAACAAGCCCGATGCATTCTTTTCGCAGGAGCTGGGGACAATTACCAAAGATACCATTGTAACTGAGATCAGCGTTCCGGAAAACGTCTCGACAGTTAAGAGTGACAGGTTCATATATTCTCCCAAAGATGAGCGCTACAGAAGCGAAAACAACTATTTTGATAAAATTATAAAGCAGCAGGTTAAAGATTTTAACTTTCCTGCCTCCCTGCCGGAAATAAAAGACGAGAAATCGGCCAAAGAAATCTCGCAGTCCAAGTAAGAATTTATTCCTGAAAATGTATTAATAATTTTATTTATTTAATTATGTACAAGATCCTGATTTTCCTGAAGAAAACAGATGACGAATCAGTTTTAGCGCGCTTCATGCAGAGCGCTATACCAAAGCTTGAAAGCCTTACGGGGCAGAAGATTACCTTAGCTGAAATTGAGGGCGCTTCCTTGAGCCAGGAGAAATTTTTCAAATACTGTGAAGCCGTGTTTTCAAAAAGAGAAGATCTGGACCGGCTGATGCAGACTCCTGAGGGCAAGGAATTCAATAAGGACATTGCAGGCTTCGGCAGTTACATTTCCGTATTTTATGCAGATTTCGGAGAATAAAAGTGAACCTATACCTTGTAAGGCACGGTGCGGCTGAAGACAAAAAGCCGGGCGGGAGGGATTTTGACCGGGAGCTGACAGAGGAAGGCAAAAAAAAGATGCTGACGGCCGCCAAAGGCTGGAAGAGCGTAATACCGGAATTGGACACGCTTGTCTCCTCCCCTCTTGCAAGGGCGCTTCAGACGGCAGAAATTGTAAGGAAAGAATACGGGCTGAAAGATGAGGTAATTCAGGATAACCGCCTAAGCCCGGGGAGCAGGACTGAAGACATAATTTCGCTTATTAATGAGATGCCGGGAGACGACGTAGCCATATTCGGGCATGAGCCTGATTTTTCGACGCACGTCTCAAGGCTCATTTCAAATTCAGGGGCTGAAATTGACTTCAAGAAAGGCGCAGTTGCAAAGATTGTTTTCCACGGACGCGCCAGGCTTTCAGCAGGCACGCTTGAGTTTTTGATACCGGTAAAAGCCTTCGGAGCCTAGAGAGGTTTTAAAACAAAAAATCCAGGCTGCCGGCTACACAAGCTTCGTACTTACCACTGCTTCCTTCCGGACCTGGTGGGGTTGGGCACTGACTCATTAGCCGGGCCTGGAAAATCTAAAAATCGTTTTGCCCGCTAAAGGATTTAAGACTACAAATATATCTATTCCGCGCGATAATTTCAAGCTTACAAATAAGGATATCCATCTTTTTGTTTTTATTTTATTCAGCTATATTTAGCTGCACCGATTATTCCAGATTTTACAGGGTTAACAATGAAAGCTATTTACCTGTACGTTTTTATCTTATTTTTTTCAATAAATTCTTTTGCCCAGCAAATTACTTTTAATTGGGACCATGAGCTGCTCCCTCAAGGCTATTCACTTCAGCCTCATCTTAATTCCTCAACTATAGGGTTTGGGAATCCATCTTTCCTGAGCCGTTTTGAAGAAATATCTGCAGGACTTTCCTTCCAGTATGGCATGCAGATAAAAAAAGTTTACTTTGGAGGTCTGCAGGGCAAAAGCCTGATTAACGGAATGCCTTATGCTGCCGGAGCTTCGTTTCATTCAGGCGGGTTTTACATTGGTGCAGCAATAGCACAAAAATATAACCTGAAACTTGAAAATCCCGATATCAAAATAACCACAGCTGAAAATCCTGATGGTATCGGAAAGTCCATAAAATTTCTTGAGAGCAGGGACATACATGATTATTCGTTAATTTCGGCTTACCGGATAAACAAATTGTCTGGAAACAATTCCCTGTCTCTGGGAATCAGGATGTCTTTAGAACGGCTCAGCTATTACGATAATGGTTCAATCACCATTCCAGAGATAGATGCCTCAGCCTATGCTGTCAGCTTTGCAGTAGGTGCAGATTATATGCTTTCAACAGGACCGGGTGATTTACATTTAGGCGCTTCATTTGAGAAGGGCGCCAAATTCAATAAAGATATAATGGTAGAAACTCCTGCCAGCACATACGTTACATACACAAATAGAGACATCGGGCAGGGAAACCAATTAGCCAGTACGTTTAGGATTGAAGTAATAACCCCGGACATACTGAGGCTCGACCTGGCAATGGATCTTCCAGGAGTTCAGGTAACAGCAAGCCTCGCGGAAGTATTCTGGAGCTCTGTAATGCAAAATTATAAAAATAACCTGGATATAGGTGCCGGAGTCAGCTATAAGGCAAGTGATAGACTTTCGCTTTTCTTAAATGCTTATATGAACGACAGGAAGTACGCAAAATTCAATCCTTTAATGCCTGAGTACGACGCATTTTTTATTTCACCCGGGGCAGATGCAGTATTTGGAAGTTACACCGTTGGCTTTTCGATATCAGACAGTCATTTGTTTTCGGCAGAAACAAGAAAGCAGACTATTGGCTTTTTATCACTGGAATACAAGTTTTAAAGCAGCATTTTTCATAAACATAAGTGGATCTCCTGATGAAACCAATTATCCTGTTCTGTTTTATCCTTTTTTGTTCTGCTGTTTCTTTAGCACAGACAAATTCTGAAATACTTCTTCCTGAAGGTTTTTCCATTCAGCCTCCTTTTAATAACGTTTCAAACATTGGGTTTTATAATCCATCTTTCTTAAGCCGTTTTAATGGTATCTCTGCTGGATTATCTTACCAGTATGGTTCGAGCATTGAGAAGTCTTACAGTGGATTTATTGGGAAAAGCCTGCTAAACGGACTTCCCTATTCGGCAGCATTATCCTATCAGTTAGGGGGTTTTCACATAGCGGCAGCCGTTTCGCAAAGGTATAATTTAATGCTTGAGTCTGTAAACGGAATAGACGGCATTATTAATAATCCTGACGGAACAAATATCCCGGTCAATTATCGTGTTGAAAGTGATATACATGATTATTCACTTCTTTCTTCTTACACCATTAGCAGTTTGCCGGAGGGGAATTCATTATCCTTAGGCTTCAGATTTTCTCTGGGTGTGTTAGATTATGACGATCACTTTGATTCTGCATTTCTTTTAATGACCTCTAATTATTCAATTAATTCAACAACTTTCGCCCTCGGAGCCGATTATGAACTAGCATTTGGTAAAGGTGATTTAAATATCGGGGCATATTTTGAGAAAGGATTTGATTTCCAGGGTACTATTCCAATTAAAGGTTTAGGCAGTGAGCATTATGAAGAAGTACAGGTTGACGTTAGTACTCCGGATGCGTTAAGGCTGGACTTCATACTGGATCTTGAAAAAGTTCAGGTTATGGCTGAAATGTCCCAAATCTTTTGGCATCCGGTTCTTAAGGATTACAGAAATAACATCGATTTTAACACCGGCATTAACTATAAAGCCTCAGACATGATTTCTGTTTTTCTGGGAGCTTTTATGACTGACAGACGGTATGTAAATAACTATTACAGTGATCTTTCCGACAATGATGCACTGTTTCTTACGCTTGGGACAGATGTAAAGCTCTGGAATTACACCCTCGGCCTTTCGGTCTCAGACAGTCATCTCCTCTCGGCAGAAACGCGCAGGCAGACAATTGCAAGGTTAAATCTGGGATGTCAGTTTTAGTGAAAAATTAAGCGGGATCGGCAAGCTCCGGTCCCCTATAGATCAGCACAAATCTTAAAAAATTCCGACGTACACGTTGCCTCTTAGGCCCACGAAAAATTTTCCGCCGTTGAAATTGGAATAGATACCCGTTCCAACTGCAACATTGTTTGAAAATATGTTCATCAGTTCCAGTTCAATTGGTAAGCCGTACCTGTTAGTTTTTGTGTAATTATATGCGTGGTCAAAATAGCCATACTCAATTGGGGTCGTTCTCTCTTTAATTTCCACATAGCTGAATCCTGCAGAGATGTTAAACAGATAATCAAATTTACCCTTATAAAAGAGTCCCAGGGGAAACAAAACAGGAATTATCAGCCTTTCGGTTGAAAATGCGAAAGATCTGCCATAGAGTGCTTCAAGAGTCCAAATTTCACCAACGGGAGCTCTGAACAGCACAAGTTCCATATTACGGTTAAAGCGAAAGGAAAAGAGGTTACCTCCTGCCTTAAGTGTAGCGCCAAGTCCTAAAAGAATTCCAGCCTTTGAATTCTGGAATTTCGCATATGAGAGGCCAAAACCTGCGTGAGCCCACGCGGAGGTCTTTCCTGATGAGTCGGGAGTGCTTTGAGCCCAGAGGGAGCCACACAGAAGCAATAGGGCGAAAAAGAGAGAGAGTTTCATTAAGTATGCCTATAGAAAAGTGGATAAATGGGCGTCCGGAAAAGAGTGGTGGAGCTAACCGGGATCGAACCGGTGGCCTCTTCGTTGCGAACGAAGCGCTCTCCCAACTGAGCTATAGCCCCAAAAAACTGTGTCTTTAAAACTGCACCGTAATAGGATAATTACCGTATTAAAAATATTTATATTAAGCGGAAAAATCAAGAATTGAGTACTGAAGTATACTTCTAAAAACGGGATTTGTTAAAATAATCAGCTTAAAAAATGGAGGCCTCTCAGAGCGGTAATGCCAATTGGGGGTAAGCACTTCCGGATTCTAAGAGGCTTAAGATGAATATGACGTGTGAGTACTAAGCAGTTAAACTAAATTTTTGATAAATAATTGCCGATGTACCTGCAAACAAGAAGCAACCCTGCAAAATATCCGGAAATCAAAAGCACAGCCGATAAAATCTCCATAGTTTTTCTCCTTATCGTATTCTTATTCTTAAATTCAATTTTTTATATTCTTTTTCTTAAGCTTGCCACACTGTAGCTGCTGCGTCTGGGCGAAGGCTTTAATTTATTTATTATTTTCATGGCGAAAAGAGGTATTCCTACATAAAGGCAGAATTCCATTAAATCATAGTATGCCAGACTGTCTGTATCGAATGGATACAGCCTGGTATGAACTTCCAGAAACCGGCTCCAGTCATTATTTAAAAATGCTGTACCAAGTGTCTGAAAATAACCCGAAAGGATGAGAAGGACACAATTAAAGATAAGCCAGCCATAATATAGATACTTTCTGTTGATCATAATCCTGAGCATTATTCCTCCCTGTTTTTTTCGATTTTTCTTTTAATGGTGACAGGGATTCATGCACAAAAAACATGCCTGAAGTTTTCAGGCGGCAGAAACACGTATTTTTGACGAAAATAAAGTTTTTATCTGAGGCACATTTAATAAATGTGCACAATATTCAGGAAGTGATGAAAATCTTACATGTAAAATTTACCTTCAGTAAGACCTTCACTGTAGGACAAAGGACTACAAAAATATCAGACGGAATCCTATAGAATAATCTTACGCAGGATATTAAGTTTCCCACAGTAAAAAACAGTATTTACTGGTTTGTCATTTAAAGGAATTAAAAATTTTAAAGAGAGAAAGAGAACGCCATGAGCGACAAAGAACAAAAAAAACTTGATATGTACGATGCAGTTTTATCTCTGCTATCAGACAACAAAGAGATAATTTCCAACATTCCGGCACTGGTTTCTGCAATCAGCAGATTCCGTAAGGTTATCGACGAAATCAGACGGGAAGAAAGGGCAATCTCTTCTGAAGCATTTGAAATAACAATACAGACATCCAAACTGAAAGATGAACTTATCTTCAGCCTGGTCCCGGTTGCTTCGGCACTTTTTAATTATGCAAGAGAAAACGGGGACCTGAAGCTGAAGGAGAAATGCAGAATTACACAGAGTAACTTTGTAAGAATGCTCGACCGCGACCTTCTTGAAAAGGCCGAGGTTCTCAGGATATTAGCCAAAGAAAATATTCATAAGCTGAAAAAATATAATGTCAGCGCTCAAAGGCTTTCTGAGCTGCAGGAAAAGATGGCTCTTTACAGGGCTTCACTGGGCAGCAAGGTGGCAAGTTTTGTTTCTACAAGTACTATGACTCCTTTACAGGAGCTTTTCAATGATGCGGACAGGATACTTTCAAAGTATATGGATAATTATATCGAGTCCTTAAACGGAAATTATGCTGAATTCTACGATGAATATCTCTGGACAAGAGACACAGAGAACCAGGATGCCGTAAAGGTAATGATGGAGATGGAAGAAGAAAACGAAAGTGAAGAATAGTTCAAAGGCACAGGAGTAAATTTTAAGGCGAAAGAAATTTCTGATTTAATAAGCTTTACCCCGCCGGGTGTTCACAAAACCGAAGGCGAGGAGTATAGACCCGCCAACAGGTTTTAGCTCAAAAGGAAGCTTCAATTTGAGCTAAAACCTTGTCTTTTTTTAAGCCTTTTCGTCAGACTTCCAGTTCCAGTCCCTCATAAGCAAGAATAATTTCAAGGGCGGAATCAGGGTAATTGATTCTTCTGTACCTTTGTGCCTGAGTAAGCATGGAATAAAGTTTTGTGTCGTTATAGTCGGGCTCGTGGTGAAACAGTGCAATGCGTTTAACCCCGGACTCAACGGCCAGATCAATTCCGGCAACTGAAGTACTGTGTCCCCAGTCTTCCTTAAGTATCCCTTCGGAGAAAGTATACTGTGCATCAAAGACAAGAAAATCCGCGTCCTTGAAAAATGAGATATATTTCTGAGCTGCAGACGGCGTGGTATCCTTATACTCCGAATCTGTGGCAAAGACAAACTTTTTATTCCCCTTTTTCACGCTGTATGCAAAGCTTTTTCCGGGGTGGTAGAGTTCCCTGTTCTCTATAACAAGGCTGCCGAGCTCAATATGGCAGTTTTCCTGCATCTGAATAAACTCCATACGGGCCTGCATATTCTCCAGCCTGACCGGGAAGAACTGAAAGTCCTGCTGGCGTTCCAGGCGTTTTTTGAGATCCGGGTGCACGCTGTAGAAAAAGATTTTATTGCCGGGAAGGTATGCCGGGGCAAAGAATGGGAAACCCTGTATATGGTCCCAGTGTGAATGGGAAAGGAATATATGGTATTCTGAGCCTTCCCGGGGGAGTTCATTTAACAGATGGTGCCCCAGTTTTCTTAGGCCCGTACCCATATCGAAAATAATAATTTTGCCGTCAGTCCTGAGTTCCACGCATGAGGTATTACCTCCTACAAGGGGCGGCTTTTCACCCAGGAAATCCTGCAGGACCTGCTCCCTGTTGTAACTATCGGAAATATCCTTTACAGAGGCGTACTCCAGGAGTGCAAGCATCTGTTCTTTTATCTGAAGATTATCAGGAGGTGTAGGTATTGAGCCCCTGACGCCCCAAAACCTGACAAACATAATCCGGCTCCATCTTTTTAATTACTTAGCAGGGCATCTTTTGAAAATTTAATCCCCTGCTCCCGGGAAATGAAAAAGTATAAAAGTAAAATCGCAAATTTATGACGAACTTCATAATTACCAGGGCACAGATAGGCATAAGCGTGACAACGGTCAACTTTTTTCCATTACCCACTGAGTTTCAATAATGCACAGGTCCACATCTCCGTCAGTAATCTTGTGGCTGAAGGTTGTTTTATCCCCTTCTTTAGTGCCCGAGGCCGAGGAACTGATCATTCTTCCGTACATGGTCTCTTTTTTATAAACCACTTTAATGCGGCTGAGTTTAGAGCCGGAGAATATCTCCTGCGGCAGGGCTTCAAGCGCCCATTCAATGTATTTTATGTTATTTACGTGCCCGTTTGTGTCAATATCGCTCTGCCGCACGCGGAAGTTAGTGCTGTACTGAATGTCTACAGGAGCTTTCGGGTCCTGAATCTCAAGCGGTTTTGTATTGGCAGGGGTAATCTGATAGCTGTCGTAGACTTCCTGTGGAATTTTTGATGGCCTGCGTGTATTCATATCCACAAAGAACCACATGGAGCCTCCTTTTACCAGGTGCTCTCCGCTAAGGGAGTATATGTCAAAGGATCTGAAAGCATAAAACTTTGCAAATGCCATAGGGCATGTTACGACCCTGATTGTATCTTTGAATTTTGGGAAGTCCAGTATTTCAATATCCCACTTATAGAGTACCCAGGCGACCTTATTATTGGAATAGTAGTCCAGCCCCACACTGGCGTCCTCGCTCTGGAGGATTGCGATATCCTCAAAATACGCCATTAGGCTTGTAATAAGGGCTCTTTTCTTTAAGTCGGAATCGTAATAGTGGACGAAATAGTTTCTCTCGTACTGCATATAGTTCAAATTAAAATGATTTTTGAATTGAAAAGTAAAAAGTAATTATTAATAAGGCAAAACAATAAAAAGTCACAAGACTGGTTTTATTTGAAGGACAGGCTGTTAGTATGCCGCTCTTTTCAGGAGGAAAAGCGGAAGCCCTGAAGGCCCAAAAAGCCTCAGGGCTTCTAAATATATAATCAGGGAACGATATTATTCGGCCTTTGCTTCAGCACCGCCCTTTCTTTCGGCCTTTATATCCTGGATCTGATTACGCATTTCCTGAGCTAATTTCTTGAGCTCACTAAGACTTTTACGCAGACGTGTTCCGGCAGCAGCCTGCCCTTTTTCAGTAAATTTAGTCACGTCTGTTTCAAGACCCTGGACAAACTTTAATAATTCTTCATACTTGTCTTTCATGAGATCCTCCTTAAGTTTTTAACAAGATATTTAAAAGTTAATTAGATTATTTAATATGTTCCAGTACAATTTCTGCAATATCCTTAACCTGGACTTCCTCGGTCTTGTCGAATGCCTTAACGCCGTCGGTCAGCATAGTCATACAGAACGGGCATGCTGCAGCAATGGTATCGGCACCGGTTTCGAGGGCTTCGCGTGTGCGTTCCACGTTAACCCTTGTACCCTCAGTTTCTTCGAGGAACATGCGTCCGCCTCCGGCGCCGCAGCAGAATCCCTTGTCGCGTTTTCTCTGCATTTCGACGAGATCCACCTGTCCAAGTTTTTTTAAGTCTTCACGCGGGGCATCATAAACCCCGTTATATCTTCCCAGGTAGCAGGAGTCGTGATAGGTCAGTTTCCCGGCTGAAGCCTCATCTTTAAGCTGGAATTTACCCTCTTCAAGCATCTGATGGATCAGCTCAGTATGGTGTATGACCTCGAAATTACCGCCGAACTGAGGATATTCCTTTTTAATAAAATTAAAGCAATGGGGGCATGCAGTTACAATTTTCTTAACGCCGTAGCCGTTTAGGGTCTGTATATTTTCCTGCATCAGCATCTGAGCCAGGTATTCGTTGCCCAGGCGTCTGGCAAAATCGCCATTGCATTTCTCCTCAATTCCAAGAATTCTAAAGTCAATATTAGCTTTTTGCATCAAATTTGCAAATGCTTTTGTTACTTTTTGGTATCTGGCGTCGAAAGAGCCTGCGCAGCCGACCCAGAAAAGGAGGTCGCAATTTGAGTCATCAGCCATGGTTTTAATATTCATATCCTCGGCCCAGTTGGCGCGGTCCTGCGAATTAAATGCCCACGGGGTGAAGTTAGTTTCCATGTTTCTGAATGTAGCATTAAGTTCTGCGGGGAAATCCGACTCAGTAAGAACAAGGCTGCGCCTCATGTCTATAATTGAGTCAAGGTGTTCAATTGTAACGGGGCACTCCTGCATACAGGCCATGCACGTTGTGCAGTCCCAAAGTTCTGCAGGATCTATATAATCGTGAATAAGGTGCTTATCGAGGACTTCTTTATTGTGAGCCTCCTCTTCGGCAGAAAGTTCAGTTCCCTTAGCCATTGCCAAAAGGACGGGGGCTTTTTCCATAGTCCTGTGGCGGATGTCTACTATAATTTTTCTTGGAGAAAGAATTTTCCCCGTATTTGCAGCCGGGCAAGCCGCGGTGCATCTGCCGCATTCAGTACAAGTAAAGCCGTCGAACATTTCCTTCCACGTAAGGTGCTCAATATCCTGCACACCAAAAACCTCCTGTGTCTCATCCTCAAGGTCGAGAGGTTTAAGCATATTTTTCTTCTCCCCGGTCTTTGAGAAGTAAACGTTGGGAATTGAAGTTAAAACGTGCAGGTGCTTTGAATAAGGGAGGAAATTTAAGAATCCGAGTATAAAAACTATATGTATCCACCAGAAAACTTCATAAGCTGCTGCTGCGGCCTGTGATCCCCCGGTAAAGAACAACGGGCTCAAGGCGCTTGCAATCGGTCTATATTCATAAGGCTTCAGTACAAAACTATTTTTTGCAACTGAGGCCATATTCATGCCGTACATGGAGGCAACAATGACAAAGATCATTAAAAGGACTGCTGCCGCGTCCTGTTTCCCCTTTTTCCCTACTTCCAGGCGGGGCACATGCACAACAAATCTCCTGTATAAGGCCATAATAACGGCAGCTAAAACAAAAATGCCGAACAGGTCCTGAACAAGTGTAATAAGGCTGTAAAGATAGCCTAAAAATGAAAGTTCAAAAGGAGTATAAAATCCCTGGATGATGCTCTCCAGCACAGCAAAAAGGAAAAGCACAAAGCCCCAGAATATAAAAGAGTGAATAGGGCCTGCAACAGGATCGCGAAGGATTTTAGTTTGAGCGAAAGCAATTAAGAGTACGTTTTTAATACGCGCCGAAACGTTTTGAAATCTGTCTTCTTTTTTACCAAGCTTGAGGTAACTGATAAGCCTCCTGACATTATAGCCGAAAAAAACAAAAGCAGCCAGAAAAACGATAACAAAGATAATGTTTTTAATTCCCATGAGCGAAAGACCAATCCCCGAAAAATTAACAAATAAAATGAATTAGTTAAAAAATTCGCCAACCAAGAGTCCAATTAACACATATCCGGCAATTAAGGAAATTCCAAAGCTCTGACTGTTTTAAGGAACAGACAGCTTCAGAATTTCCTTCAAGAAAGAACAAATTTTATAAAGGCAGTTTAGAATACTTCTTTGACAAAGAGAAGTATATGCTTGCTGCTGCTGAAATTTTAATTATATCCCAAACAGAAAAGATCAGTGCGCCAACAAAGAAAGCATTTGAAAAACCTCTCTGGAAAAGGAGGCTGAGATAGCTGGCTCCGGTAAGGACAATTACGAATGCAGCCAAGGCCATTGCAAGCCATGTAACGAGGAAGCTTCTTCTTTTTTCAAGAAAAAGGCCTGAGACCCATGCTCCCAGAGGGAAAGCAAGCAGATAGCCGCCTGTAGGTCCAAACAGGCTGGCCGTTGAGCTGAAACCTGCGAAGACCGGAAGGCCGATTGCGCCGACGAAGAGATAAAGCAGCTGGCTATAGGCGCCTTTTTTAGCTCCCAGGAATGCGCCTGCAAGAATGACAAGCATTGTCTGCAGAGTAAAAGGAACGGGCTGAACCGGAACTTCAACCTGAGCAGCAAGGAAGGTCATTGCTGTAAAGCTTGCGACCCAGAATATATCTGAAGAAAAGACTTTGCTTAAAGGTCCAAATACTACATTACTTTTTACACTCTCATTTACTGACATTTCTACCTCAGTTTATTTTACATTAGTATTGATGAAATCGTACGTTTTATTTAATAATCTCTCAAACTTTTCATTACTTCCCTCAAAAGGGTGCTTTATGCCGAAAGTATGCCCCACAGCATAAAGCTTAAAGAGTTCCGTTTTGCTCTTATCGGACCAGGAATAAAGTTCCTCCCCTTCCCTTATCGGGACCGCAAGATCCTGCTCGCCGTGAGCAATAAGAAGCGGCCTGCCGAGAGTCTCAACGGCTTTTTTTATGTTCAGCAGGTCAGATGAATTCTCTTCTATGTCATCCAGCAGTGAGGAATTTAATCTCATCACCTGGCCGGTACGCTGGTTTTTAACTTCCATAAAGCCTTTTTCACGCCACTCTTTCTTCTGCCTTTTGGAATAGCGGTCCAGCCTGGAAATTGATGCCCAAAGTGCAACTGCCTTAACCTCAGGCCTCAGGGCAGCCGTAAGGAGGGCTATTGCCCCGCCCCTGCTATGGCCCAGGAGTACAGCCTTAGGAGACTCCACGGCCCCAAAATAACCTGTTTTATAAGCATCAATTATAGCGGAGAGTTCACGGACTTCGCGGGAATAGGTATTAGCAGCGAACTTATCCATTTCGGAAAATTCCAGAGGATTCTCCCCAATTCCATTATGCGAAAAATTAAAGGTAAGAACACACAAACCCTTCTCAGCAAAATACCTGGCAAGATAAGGTCCGAAGCCCCAGTCCTTAAAGCCCTTGAAGCCGTGCACAAAAATCAGGCAGGCCCGGGAGCTGATATTTTCAAGACCGTAGCCGGTAATTCTGATAGTGTCGCTCATGCCGGCTGCGAGTGAAAAATCTTTAATAATCATATGTAAATATGAAGATAATGGAGTGAAAAATCAAGAAAACAAGTTAAATTATAAATTTCCTGCCCGAGGCTGCACTTTGAGGAATATACACTGGTGATTGCTCTTGAAAAAGCATGATGAATATAATAATATAAATATGTAGGCATACTTAAAACGAGAGAGATACTTTACATAACGAAGGAGGAATATATGTTCAGGATTCGGTTAGTTGCTGCGCTACTCTTAGCATTTATCTTCTCGCAGGCAGCCTTTGCCGGAAGCGGAGAATCAGCTAAAATCCAGGATAAATTCAAACAGTACTTCAACAGCATTTCGGTAAAGGTTAAAGAGGCACAGACTCCTGCAGAAAAACGTGAGATTCTGAATAATTCATTTGAGAAGTTCAATAACGCACTGACTACAATTTTAAACATGCGGGGCATCCCTGCCGGTGACGTAAAGGCAATAAATTCCCTCAAAGCTTCGGTTGCAGATAAATATAACGAGTTAAACGGCCTTAAGGGATACACAAAAGTGCAGGATAATCAGCTGAATAACTTTGCAGATTACGTAAAACAGGATATGGAACAGGCTGATCAGTGGGTAACAATAAGCGTTACTACCCTGCTGCTGATTGTTATTCTGGTACTGCTTCTTGTAAGATAATCCTTTAAGATAAAGATGAAAGAAATAAAGTCCGGGGAAGCATCTGTTCCCGGACTTATGATTATTTTGAAGTATTGGAGTTTCGAATGGGGAAACCTGGGATCTATATTTTGCTTTTTTGGGCCTGCATTTCGTTTTTTTCATGCCGTAATGTGTCAAAGCTGGAAGAAGACCATGTCCAGGCCGACAGTATAAAATACAGAATCGTTTATTATATACACGGCGACGGGAGCTATCTTTACCATGACAATGACGGGAACGAAATTCAGGCTGATGAAAGGATGGTCAGTCAGGCAATTTCCGTAGCCGAAGGGCTGCCTAATTCAGAAGTATTTATTTTCCATCAGAAATCAAAGAGGCATTTTCTTTTCTTCTTCCCTTTAAAAGATGGGGAATTTTACTACTACAGGAGCGGGCAGCTTATAGAGAATGAATCGTATAACAGCAACGCGTCACTTCAAAACCTCGACATTGAGGCGACGTTTTTCCGTGAGTACGCCTCTTATGTTCCTGACTTACCGGGCAAAATAGTAAGAAACTTCTTCCTCTATTACGGGCATGAGATACCGGAATCAGGCGGAATGGGATATAATCCCTCTTATCCGGAAAAGCCCTTCAGTATAGACAACCTCTCAAAAGCGCTTTCTCTTTTTAAGAACGCTTCGCAGATAGGAGATGCGAAGTTTGACTTTCTGCTCCTTTCAACGTGTTATAACGGTACGCCCGGCGTTATAGAAAAGCTTGCCCCTTACGCCAGCTATATAATGGCCTCGCCTGAATACCTGCACCTTTCTTATATCAGCAGTGAGCACTTAAAGAAACTTCCGCAGGCAGGCCAGACAGAAGATCTGCACTCATACTTAAAAAGCTTTGCCGAGGCTGCTTTCACGAGGTTAAAGGAAGATACCAGAACAATGATTACAATAGCCATTTACGATGCCGACAGGGTTAAGGATTTCTTAAACATGTACAAATATGCAAAAGCTGCGGAAAGGAACATACAGGATGAGACAGGTTCCACGCCGCGTATAACTCCGGCTTTGGATGCCGCCGGATGCATCGATTGTTCCAGAGAGGCCTCCTTTGACTCGAAAGCTGCAAAACAAGGAATTGATCTCTTCTACAATCCACCTCAGTTCGGGAAGTACAAGGGAAAGCTTACACATTCAGGCTGGGGATGCCCGAAATAGCAGGAAGTAAAAAAAGGCGGGAATACTTTTTCCCGCCTTTTTTTTTATAGCTTATCTGAAGAGCTCCTCAAGGTTTGTAATTTTAATGTTCCCATTCGGGATGTTCAGCTTATAATCCTGAATCTCTTTATCCTCCTCATAAACCTTGTCAGCCTTTGGAGTTGAATAGGTAATTGGAGAAGTTGTGTTGTTTTCCAGAGCTTCCTTAAAGCCCTCGGCATCTTTGGTAATTATAGCCACCTTCATATTATCGTAATTGAGATATTTTCTGATAGCCTGGTTGACGTCTTCAACTGTCAGCTGGTCCATCATTTTCCTGAAAGTTTCCAGGTGGCTTCCCTGAATGCCATAGAACCTGTCGTCAAGTGCGTAACCTAAACGCATTTCAGTCTCCGGTGCATAATGCAGAACATAATTCCTGAGGAATTTTCTTGTAAGCTCAAACTCTTCGGGCGTAAGCCCCTTATCTATAAAATTTTTAAGCTCGCGCATTGCAGCTCTCAGCACAAAGTGCCTGGTTTCATTTGGGACAGGGCGAATCCAGACTTCAAATATCTGCCGGCGCCTTGCTTCGTTTACAGGAGGCATCTGGCGCTGCCCGCCGTTGGGGAAGTTTTCTATGTAGCTGTAGTCTCCGTAGTTCAAGCCCCTGGCTTCTCTAATTACCTGATAGAGGTGCGAGCTTGAGTTTCTGTGTTCGCCAAGCCATGAGTTTGCAATGGCCAGAGCGTACCAGTCCTTTTCTCCCCTGATTAGATCAATGGGGAATCCGAAAGAAATTGCCGTAGCAGGGGCATCCTTATTAACCATTGTAACATTTACGCCCTTGATGGGCTCATAGTTAATTGCAGGGGCAGTCCCGGGGGTTCCTTCCGGAAGCCTGAGTAGATCCTTCTGCAGTCTGTCGGCAAATTTTTTGGAATATCCGCCTGCAAGGCCAATTACAAAATTGTTCCTGTTATAATACTGGTTATAGAAGTTTCTGACGTCTTCGAGCGTAATACTCTTTACACCGCTTATTGTCCCCTGTTCAATATGGCCGTAGGGGGTGTCCTGGAATATATACTGGTAAAGGACAGCTTTGCCCAGTTCCTCGTCGCTGGAATACTTAAGAGTTGTAGTAAGATAATTAATTGTCTCGTCCTTAATTCTGCTGAAGTCCTCCTGGCTGAAGCTGGGGTGAAGAATTCCATCCAGGAAAAGAGGATAATAAACCTCAAGGTTATCCTTATGCACCCTGCCCGAATAGACCGTCATTTCCGCAGAAGCAGAAGCGCTGTAGCCTGCGGCCAGGGGGAAAAGTTTTTCCAGGATCTGTTCATAGCTGTTTTTCTTAGTGGCTCCTTCGGAGATAAGGCGTGCCGTAATATAGGCAAGTCCTTCTTTACCCCTGGGGTCATTTTGTGACCCGGCCTTAAACCAGATCTTCAAAGAGACGGTCGGATCATTTTTCACCGGCAGCAGCACAAGGCTCTCTTTCATAGGGTTCCCATTTTTTGTTTTTGCCATTGAAGTGACAGAAAACAGGATTAAAATATAAAATAAGAAATATCTGGTCATTAGTTTTCTCCCCTGACTAAAACTACATTTCTCTTCTCAGGCATAAAGTAAAACCTGGCTGCCTGGCGTATATCCTCAGGAGTGATCTTATCAAGACCTGAGTAAAGCTCATCAACAACGTCTATTCCGCCTGTAAGTGTAATAAACTGCGGAAGGAATCCGGCCACATTATCAGGAGTATCCAGATGCATAAGGAAAGAGTATCTTTCCTTTTTCTTCAGGTTGCTGAGTTTTTGTTTTTCGACCAGAGTATTCTGAAAATCAGCAAGTGTCTTATAAATCTCCTCTTTGACGTACTCAACATCTTTCGGGTCCTTAACCATGGAGTAGATATAAAGGAGTTTAGGGTCGCGGCTGAAGCCGAAATCGGCCTGAATAAACTGTACTTTCTGCTCCTTAAGGACAAGTTTTTTATAAATGTCGCTTGTCTCGCCGAAGGCAAGATCGCCTACCAGGACTGAAGACAAAATGTTTTTATTCTTAACGTCAAAGGCATCACCCTTATAGGATACAATTAAAAGGGGCAATGTTTTGCCGGGATAGTTTACAACAGTAGAGCGTTCAGCTGTCTGTGGAGGCTCCGGTGTAATTTCAGGATTGACATAGCCCGGTTTCCAGGATGAATAATACTTCTTAATGAGCTTAAGAGCGTTATCCTTTTTGAAATCGCCCACTACAAGAACGACCACATTTTCAGGGCGGTAATAGCGCTTAAAGAAGCTAATGCTGTAGTCATACATGTTAGGCATGTCTTTTATATCCTGCTCAAAGCCTATAGTTGTATGCTTATAGGTGTGCTTGTCAAAAGCCATATCCTGGAGCTTTTCAAATGCAACTTCCCACGGGCTGGTCTTGCCCTTGCGGTATTCGCCGTATACCGCGCCGCTTTCAGTCTGGAATTCGCGGACGTCATACTTCAGGTTCTGAAAGCGGTCCGATTCAAGTTCAATTACCTTCTCCAGGTCGTCCGATGCAAAGTTCAGGTGGTAGACCGTAAGGTCATCGCTTGTATAAGCGTTTGCATCTGCACCAAGGCTTGTAATAATGCCGTCATAAACGGGTCCCGGGTATTTATCGGTGCCCCTGAACATCATGTGTTCGAAAAAATGGGCGAAGCCCGATTTGCCGGGTTCCCACTCATCCCTGCTCCCGGTTCTGACGACTGAATAATATGAAGTCAGTCCGGGGCTGTCCATGGGAACAAGGATAACCGTCAATCCGTTATCCAGTTTTGTTGTTGTATAATTATAAGGAAATATCTTTTCTGCTTTCGTACGAGCCATAGATACTCCTGCAAAAAGTATTAAAATTCCTGTGAGAAAAGTCTTAAGCATTTTGTTCTCTCCTTTGATAGGAAGACTCAAGTAAAATTGGCAAGGGAAAGGTGAAGCATTCAGTAACACTTCACCTTTCCTGAAAAAACAATTAGATTTTTGTAATACCAACGCCCGGCAGATCGGTAAGTGTAACTTTGCCGTTAACAACGGTTGTACCTTTATAGATATCGTTGCTGACAAGAAGGTTGCCATCCAGATCAGCCCAGTCGACTTTGGGAGAAAGCTGTGAGGCAGCAGAAACAGCACAAGAGGTTTCAGTCATGCAGCCTATCATAACCTTCATTCCGAGTGAGCGTGCGAGGATGAGCATTTTCTGGGCTTCTCTCATGCCCGTACTTTTCATCAGCTTTATGTTAATGCCGGAATATACTCCGTGAGCCTTAGGTACGTCTACAAGCCTCTGAACCGCCTCATCGCCCATTGTAGGAAGAGGGCTGTGTTCGGTAACCCAGGCATTTTCATCCATCATGGTTTTGGGCATCGGCTGTTCAACAAAAACGACGTTATGTTCCTTAAGCCAATGGATCATATCAATTGCTTTCTCTTTATCCTTCCATCCCTGGTTGGCGTCGACGGTAAGGGGTACATTTGTAACCGAGCGGATGGTTTCAATCATTTCCTTGTCGTTATCGAGGCCTAACTTCACCTTCAGGATCTTAAAGCCTTCGGAACCTGAGACAGCCTCCTGAGTTTTCTTTCTTACCACGTCGGGCTTATCGATGCCGATGGTAAATGTTGTATTAGGCGTTTTATTCTTGTCGTAACCCCAGATATTAAACCATGGCTGGTTCATGAGTTTTCCAATGAGGTCATGAAGCGCGATATCAACAGAAGCCTTGGCAGCGGGGTTTCCCGGAGCAATTGCGTCAATATCAGAAAGTATGTCGTCAAGATCGAAAGGGTTGGAATATCTGGATAAATCAACCTTTGAAAGGAACTCTGTAGCCGTGGCGTGAGACTCTCCCAGGTACGGAGGCATTGAGGCTTCTCCATAGCCGGTAACGCCTTCATACTCAATTTCTGTCAGCATGATAGGTGTAGTTGAACGTGAGGCTTCGGCAACTGTAAAGACGTGTTTAAGTTCAAGAGTATAGGGTCTGAACCTGAATTTCATTTTTCCGGATTTCATAGTGTTAATGTATTTGTTTGCAAAAATATTATTTGAGAATCCGCCTAAAAGAGCGGTCCCGGCAGCTAGGCCGGATGTTTTAAGGAAATCTCTTCTATTTTGTTTCATTTTCAACCTTCAGTTTAAGATTGTTGCTTTTTATGAGTGATATTCCGTTTTTATCCAGTGAGGTAAGAATTCTCCTTGCCCTCAGGAATGTATCGAACCTGTGGGAGTTGAAGTCTTTCTTTGACATGTCGAGGCTATTTATTCTAACCCTTCCGGAAGAATGAATATACTCGCCGTTACCTATGTACATTGCAACGTGAGTTGCTTTCTCTTTAGTAGTAGCCGTTGCCTTGTTTCCGAAGAAAAGCAGGTCGCCCGGTTTAAGGTTATCGAAACTGTCTTTAGTATCTACAGGATCGCCTGAATAAACCTGCTGTGAGGCATCACGCGGCAGAATAACGCCGTTTAAGTAATAAACCGTCTTTGTAAAGCCGCTGCAGTCGGCTCCTTTGACAGAAGTACCGCCCCAGAGGTAAGGAAGGCCCATGAGTGACTTTCCGGTTTTAATAAGGTTTTCTGCACTTGGGTCACGGCTCTCGAGCCAGCCGTTAAAATCTGTGCATTCATCTTTGGGTATAAAAGCAATCCTTTGGTCGGGATATTCAACCTTTACAAAACCCTTCTCTTCGCCCATATATTTCAGGATATTTCCTTTAACGATGTCTGAAACGTGAGCCGCATTAAGATCGGGTTCAGAGAGCGTAAAGCCGTAGAAAGCGGTATAGATAACTTTTGATGCATTATTCCAATTATCATAATCACTTCTTGTCATAGTCTCAACGCCGTCGCCATCGACCCAGGCAATATATTCATCGGGAGTCTGAATGAGATACCATCCGTGATCTTTTTTAAGAACCTTTACAGGAGTGCCAAGCAGTCCCTGCGTAGCCATTTCCGCCGAGTGTTCATGATTTGTTCTGAGGTTTGCAACTGAAAGGTCTACAACGCCGAAAGTTTTTCCTTCCAGATCCTTTGAAGGGAGCATGGAAATTTCATCTTTAACTTTAATGTTATTTTTTTTCAGTTCTGCGAGGAGTTTATCTTTTGCATGCGGAAGGTTTGTTTCTCCTTTTAGAGTTACAGCCCCGTTTTCTTCCACCGTATGAACATTAAAAATTGCCGTACGCTTATCAGGAGCAAACTGCTGTTTTACTTTATCGAGTAATTCTGTCATTTTTTTGTTCTCTTGTGCACTTGTGAATGTCAATGATCCAATTAAAAAACCGGCAAACAATACATAAAATATTTTTTTCATATAGCTCACGTTTTTTAGATTAATTTAAGGTTCAATTAAAGAATTTTGTAACAGATTATTTATTTCATGAACACACATTTATTTCAAGGCCAAAGGCAGTGTAAAAGTAAAGCTGCTGCCATGGCCAGTCAGGCTTTCGACGGCAAGCGTTCCTCCGTTTTTTTCAACAAATTCCTTGCAGATTAAAAGTCCCAGTCCTGTTCCCTTCTCCTGCTCAGTGCCCGGAGTAGTGCGGTTTTCACTTAAGCTGAAGAGTTTTGAAAGCTGGAGGCTGTCCATTCCCTTGCCTGTATCGATTACTGAAATTTTGACGACGTCCTTATCCCTTTGTGCCATTAGGCTGACCGTTCCGGCCTGCCCTGTAAATTTAATTGCATTAGAGATGAGGTTACGCAAAATGGTATCAGTCATCTGCTTATCTGCATAAACCATAAGTGCCGGTTCGATTTCATAGCAGAGCGTTATCTTCTTTTTACAGGCGTTAGCCTGATAGAGCTGAACGACCTCGTCACCCAGCTCATAAAAGTTAAATGCCTGGGGTACAAACTCAATTCTTCCAAGCTGGAGGCGCGACCACTGCAAAAGATTTTCAATCAGTTTATATACGCCGCTGGCGGATTTATAGATGCTGCCTGCGAACTCTTTAATTTCATCCGGGTTGAGGTCCTCCAGGTAATTAGTCATATATTCAGAAAACCCCAGCAGTGCAGTAAAGGGGCTTTTAAGATCGTGTGCGATAATTGAGAAAAGCTTATCCTTGCCCGCATTAATGGCTTTTAGCTCTTCTTCGTCTTGAATCTTTTTTGTAACGTCCAGCATGAGGCACATTCCAGCCGAGACGAGGCCGTCTTTTTCCTTTATTGGCAGAGTATGGAATTCGTAAAACCTGTCAAAGAGCTTTTGAATAAAAATATTTTCCTTGCCATCCAAAGCCGCGCGGTAAAATGGCTCAATCAGTTTACACGTTTCAGGCGGATATAGTTCCCATATAGTTTTTCCTACGACAGAGTCGAGGTAAGGACTGGTTCTGGCAATTTCATTACCGTCGGCTACTATGTAGCGCAGATTTTTATCAAAGAGAATAACGCATCCATTCGGAAAATTCTGAGCCAGAATCCTGTAGCGTTTTTCGCTCATGGAGAGGGCCTCTTCGGCAATTTTCCTTTCGGTAATGTCGCGGTTGCTGCCGCGTCTGCCCAGGAGCACGTTTTCCGGGCCATAGGCCGGCTGAGAGAGGTGAGCAATCCAGCGCACTTCCCCGCCTCTTTTTACGATCCTGAATTCTATTTCAGTCTGCTCATGGTAGCTTTTTTTGTCGCATGTATGAGACAGATAGAAGTCCAAATCCTCAGGATAAATAATGGATTCAAAAAGTTTAGGATCGTTTTCAAATTCTTCAGCTCCGTAGCCGGAAATTCTCATGCAGGACGGGGATGAATAGATAAAGCACCCATCGGGACTTATCCAGAATTCCCAGTCGTATGTATTTTCAGCAACGATTCTGTACTTTGTTTCAGACACCTTCAGTGAAGTTTCAACTTCTTTGCGTTTGGTAATATCAGTTGAAATTGAAACTACGCCTTTAACTTTTCCATTTTCATCAATATGCGGGATCTTATCGGTCTGAAGCCATTTAATCCCCTCAGGGGTATGGAAAAGCTGTTCGATATTTCTAAATGCCTTGCCGCTACTGATTACCTCCTGGTCGAGCAGGAGGAAGTCAGCCGAGAAGTCCGGGAACAGTTCAGCGGTTGTCTTACCGGTCCAGTTTTCCTTCTGGATTCCGCAAACCTCAGCCATAGCCTTATTGACATTTACGTACCTGTCGTCTTCATCTTTATAAAAAATGTAGGATGGTACGGAGTCGAGTATTATTTCCAGACTTGAGCTGGAAATTCCCGGCGGGTCATGCTTCAAGGTAAAGTCTTTCATATCGAGTGAAGCCTCACAATCTCCAGGCTGTCTCAAGGTTTTCTTTACCGGATCAGATCCTGTATTATTATGATCGTCCATATTAGCCCCGAAAAGACCGATAATAAATAAACCGCAATTTTTATCATCCAAAGTTAACAAAATAATTTAAAATGGGAAACGAATTATAATGCAAAAAGGCAAAAGCCTTAGGAAGAGAGAATAAAAGGTATGAGCCATGAATAAAAATACCGGTATATAAGGGTAAATTGCATAAAACAAGCTGCAATGAATAAACAGGCCCCCTTGCAAGTATATTACTTTTAAGGGGGCCCAAATTACTTTTACACGTCAGAGAGGGTTATTTCAGGAACATCATTTTTCCCGTAGTCACATTCTCCCCTGCCGTAACCCTGTAGATATAGGATCCGCTTGGAAGAATGCTGCCCGCGTTGTCCTCTCCATGCCAGAGCAGAGTGTGCAGGCCGGAAGCAGTCTGTCCATGAAGAAGTGTTTTTACTTCCTGTCCCAGCATATTGTAAATCTTAACCGTCACAAAAGAGGCCGCAGGCAGGCTCAGCCTGATTGCAGTAGACGGGTTAAACGGGTTGGGATAGTTCTTAGAAACCTCAAACTTTTCAGGAATAACTGAGTTGCTTCCCGTTTCCACGCCGGTTACTGAAGCTGCAACAAAGCTTTCCACGTTTGAAAATGCGGAGGCTTTCCCTTCTGAATTAAATGATCTCACCTTCCAGTAATATGTAGTTCCTTCACTAAGGCCGTCCAGTGTTTTATTTGTTGATTCTATGCCTGTTACAGTTTTGGCATCGGACATATCCTTATTAAGCGAATACTGGACCTCATACTTCAAAGGTGAAGTTGCGGCTGGGACAAACCAGCTTAAAACAGGTGAATCTGTAGAAATCCTAACTCCTCTTACCGGACTTCCTGTAATCGGAATGATGGACAAAATTCCGGGGGTTACCGTAAAAGTAGCCACATCTGAATGTTCAGAAATATTTTCCGGATGCTCGGCTTCATATGAGTAAACTACCCATGCATAAGTAGCGCCGGGAACAAAACCAGTGTAAGTTGCATTCATCTCTGTAATAGCTTCCTGTCTTATGAACTGGTTCTCGGGGCTGAATGTCTGTTTATAAATCACCACGCAGAACTTCAGGCCTTCGGGTGAACCTGGCAGGAACCACTGCAGTTTTGCAGTATTGGAACTTAACTGCTCTCCGGGGCATGGTGAAGATATAATAGGCTTTAATGGCTTAACCGCAGCCTCTGCAACTACCTTAAACTCCGCCGGGGCCGAAGGCGCTGTCCACGAACCGTTTAAGCCCAGCCTCGACTGAACGTGCCAGTAGTATACTTTGCCGGCCAAGAGAGAATTTTCAGCTCCTGAAGTGGACAAGTCCGAAGTAGGAGAAAGAGTAACCACCCCTGATGTAAAATCCTTGTCCTCAGCATACTGAACCTGGTACTGAAGCCCTGTTCCATCTCCGCCCACATACCACGAAAAGTTAGGGGTTTTTGAATAAACAGCTGTACCCCCTATGGGCCACGACGGAGTGGGTATAATTGCTGTTGGAATAATTCCTCCGTCGATCTTGAACTTAGCCTCTACGGTGGACCAGGCGGAAGCTTTAGCTTCAGAACTATCCACTGAGGATCTGACCTGCCACTGATAGCTTTCACCGGCAGTTAAGCCTTCAAGAGCAAAATAACTATTCTGAGTCCAGGCTGTCTTTGTATAGGAAGCGTCGGTTAATTTTTTATACTGTATCTGATAGTAAAGGCCCGGGAAGTATGTATTCAGATACCAGCAGGACTGTACTGAAGTTGAATACACAGTGGCCGCGCCAACGGGCCATGATGGGACGGGCACCGGTGCAGTCTGAGCCAGTCCGGAATAAATCTTAAAATGCGCTTCATCTGACGCAGCGCTTTCTTTCGAGTTGTCGCTAATAAGTCTGGATTTTACTTTCCAGTAGTAGTCTCCGGCTGCCAGGTCGGATGTAACCTTTGCATATGAATCCCGGCTCCAGCCAGTGTTAAGCGTAGTACCGTCAATTACAAAGTTCGGCGTGGCAGAATAGTATACGTTAAATTCCAGTCCCGGGTCGGCAGAACCAAGATACCACAGGAACTCAGGCGATGAAGTATAAACAGTTGCGCCTCCAACGGGCCAGCTTGGAGTGGGAGTTATAGGTCCCGGGTCAGCGGGAATTGAAAAGCTTTCAATTTTGGAGTAGGAAATTATATAGCCGGCCGCGGACTTAGAGCGGACCAGCCAGTAGTAGGTTTTACCTCTTTCAAGATTATAGATTGTATAATATGTCTGTTCCAAATCGGGAAATCCTTCAGGAGCAACGAGCTGATTGTCGACAGGAGCTGTCCTTGAAAAGATGAGGTCATATTTCACACCCGGGCTGTTAGGAATAGTATACCAGGAAAAATTCACTGATTTTGTATAAATCACCGTATTGTTTACCGGATATGTCAGCAGAGGTTTAACCTCGGCCATTGTGTAGAAACTTCTCGTTTCGGAGTAAGGTCCCCATGATTCATTGCCAGCCTTAACATGCCAGTAGTACTGCTTATTGTTTTCAAAGCGTTGTGCAGCAGTTAAAGGCATCCACGCAGCAAAATTATTTGGCAGCTGCGAAGCAGCACTTAAGCCGACTTCACAAAATATTTTGGAGAAATCCTTATCCGTAGAAATCTGGAGCCAGTATGTTGTTGCTCCGGCAGAAATATTCCAGTATAGCATCGGTTGAATTGAAACGCCGGCAGCCTTATTCTCAGGAGCAATCAAAGTAACCGCCGCAGGTGCCTGTGCATAGAGCGCTGCAGGAAGGAGCAGCAGACACAAAAGCAGAAGCTTAGTAAAAATAACTCTTCTCATTTTCCCCTCAATTTAATAATAAAAGTAGAAGTCTGTGCAAAGACAGAAAAATAACTTACACCAGAAAACCCGGCCCAGGCAAAGGCCGGAGAAAAAATCTATATTTATGCCAGTTATTTCAAAAAGAGAAGCAAAATTTACCGTATCACAAAAAAAGCAATGAGCGCGGTCACTGCATTTATAAAAACAAATAACGCTTTTTAAGTTAACAGGTGGAATTTTCATTGTCAAGCCCCGGGAAGACATTTAGGAATAATTTTGCAGCCCAAAAGGGCCCAATCCATGGTAATTGCACTAAATTATGGTGTAATTTTCTGAGAGAAGATAGTTCACCCAGGGAGAGAAAAAATTCAGGAAATTTCAGCTTGAGCTATCCGGAGCCCGGTTCCAGGAGCCTGTTTATTACTGGTGCAATCTCATCGCGCCAGATAAGATAGCCATCTGCATTCAGGTGGATGCCGTCAAATGTAAGTTCGCTTCTAAGATATCCCCCGCGGCTCATTTTGGAGTTGAGGTCGATAAACAATATTCCTTTTTTTTCTGCATATGATTTAAGGAGGTTGTTTAAGGTTGCAATTTCCTGATTTTTCTTTGAGGCGAGCATGTATTTTGAAGCGACATATAAAGGGGACTGCATAACAGGGATAATGCCATTTTCCTTAAGAGCCTCAACTACCTTTATGTAGTTGGCTGAGATCAGTTCAGGGGGATAGCCCGAATAAAGGTCGTTGATGCCTCCCATGATAAAGCATATTTTGGGCTTAAGCCTAAAGACATACTGCATGCGGCTCAGGTAATCCCTTATGCCGTCACCCGGGATGCCGCGTTCAGCAATGTCGGTTCTGCCAAGGAGCTCATTCCAGTTAACGCCGTGAGTAAGGGAATTTCCGAGCATGACAATTTCGGCGTGCTCGGTTTTATATATGCTGTAGAGCCCAACCTGAAGGCGGTGATCCAGTGTCCCGTTGTAGTAAGTTGAATCAGCACGGGCACAGAGCTCCGAAGCAAAAAAGAAAAAGAAGAAAAACGAAAGAATCCATACTTCCCTTTTCATCTTAATTCACCTGATTAAAATGTTACCATCATTTTTAGCCACTGTCAGAACTGAAAATATATAAACGGCTGCAGGTCTGCCGATTTAGCCTGTGCGACAACCCATATCATAACGGCAAGAATTAAAGCCTTACCCCAAAGAGGTGTCTTTGTAAGAAGCCCGGCAGATTTCACCTCAAACGATTTCGGAATAAAATGCAGTACGTAGCCCGCAATAATCAGTGCGAAGACCGAAGGGAAAGCCTGTACAAACTGTACGAATACGCCACCCTTGAAATAGTTAAATATCTGCGAGAACATGTCCATTGCCGAAGAGAAACTAGTTGCCCCGAACAAAACCCACGTCACTGCAATGAGATGGAACGTAATAATAACCTGGAGGACGTGGAGTACCTTAGAGTTACTGATACCCAGCTTTTCATATAGCATCTGCTTTGGCTTTTTTGTAAAGAGGGCAAAAGCCATCATAAGGCCGTGCACTGCGCCCCAGAGTATAAATGTATATGATGCACCGTGCCAGAGTCCGCAGATAAGGAAAGTAATTACGAGAGCTGAAGCGTTGCCCAGAGTTCTGAGGTTTCTGAATTTCATCTGAAGCGGGCGGAAGAGATAATCCTGGAGCCAGCTTGAAAGAGATATATGCCAGCGTCTCCAGAATTCAGCAATTGAAGCCGCCTGATAAGGAGAGTTGAAGTTATCCATGAGCTTAAAGCCCATAAGAAGAGCCACACCAATAGCGATATCAGAATAGCCTGAAAAATCGCAGTAAACCTTTAGTGCATAGCCATAAACGGCGAGCAGGTTTTCAACCCCTGTATAACGCGTGGGCATTTCAAAAATGCGGTCCACGAAGTTTACCCCGATGTAGTCGGCAATGACGGCTTTCTTAAAGAGTCCTGCAATGATAAGGAATATTCCCCGTCCGATATAGTTTTCCGGGATTTTCACGTCACCTTTAACCTGAGGCAGAAATTCAGGTGCACGGTCAATTGGTCCGGCCAGAATACTTGGGAAGAAGGAAACATAAAGGAGAAAATCCCTGAAGCTACCTTCGGGTTCCATCTTCTCCAGGAAGACGTCAAGCACATAGCTGAGCGCCTTGAAAGTAAAAAAGGATATTCCGACGGGAAGGAATATATCCAGAGGAGTAATGGCCGAAGAGCCAATATGGTTAATTATTTCAATAAAAAAATTCGTGTACTTAAAGTAGAACAGAACGCCAATATTCACGACAATTGATGCTATCAGCGCCGTTTTTTTCTTCAGGGGGCTTTCACTTTGCCCTATAAATTTTCCGGCCGAAAAGTTAAACAGAGAGCTGAATATAAGTAGGAGGAAATAAAGTCCTGCCGCCTTATAGTAAAAGAAAAGTGAAAATATGATCAGAATGTATACGCGGAAATTTCTGCTTTTTGAAAATGCGCTGTAGAATATCAGGAAAGCGAAGAAAAAGAACAAGAATTCCGCGGTGCTGAATAAAAGCGGATCATCCGGGACATAAGTAAAAAGTGAGAGAAACTTATTAAGATCAATATTGTGTAACATTTCTTTTAAGCCGCCTGATATTTGCCGTTATAAATTTTTAATAACTTAAGAAAAGGTTGTTAAATTTCCATCAGTTGGTTTTTGAATCAACCAGCTTTTGAAGGTCCCCTATATTTTTCAGCTTCAGAACCTCAATATTCTTAAAGCGGACCTTGTATTCATTTTCGACTGCCAGTATAACGTTAATATGGTTTAATGAATCCCAGCCCGGCACCTCGTCGGCTCTGGTGTCGTCCTGAATTTCAAAATCCTCCAGGTGAAGGACATTCAGGATTGTTTTTTTCAGTCTGTCTGAAATCATATTACCCCCATAAAACTTCTTCTTTGCTTTTTAATATTCTTTCCATATTTGCCTTGCGGGCCGGTTTTCCGGCCGAGCTCTTAATGAGCCATCTTGGAGGCACAATATAAACATTTTTTATAGTAACGTCTATCTGCATTCCTGTTTTAATTATATCCAGACGGAGTTTTTTCAGCATTTCAGGCTCTGTAAAGTGGGATTCAGCAATAACCGAGATCTGTTCACTTCCGATTGCAGGGTCCTCCTCACCGAAGGCAATTACCCTGCCTGGTATGACGCCCCCGGCCTGCATGACCTGGTCCTCGACGTCTTCGGGATAAATATTATTTCCCGCGACAATAATAATATCTTTTTTGCGTCCGATAGCATATAAATAGCCCTCCCACAAGAATCCGTAGTCGCCGCTATAATACCACCCGTCTTTAAGAACTTCAGCGGTTTTTTCCGGATAGTTCCTGTAGCCTTCAAAAACTGTCTCCGATTTAATTACAATTTCGCCAACCATTCCTTCCGGGAGCTCGCTTCCCTCCTGGCCGAGAATCTTTATTTTAGTCTTTCCGATCGGTTTACCGGAAGATACACAAACGCGGACGACCTGTGTAGAGCTATTGGCCAGCTTTACAGTCCCCTTTGAAAGCAGCTGCCTGTCGACCTCAAGGTGTCTTGGTTCCACACCAGGCTCTGTCTGTGTTGCAGAAAAAGTAATTTCAGCCATTCCATAGCTGGCCGCGAGCTTTTCCTTTGTGATTCCGAGATGGCCGAAGGAGGCGAGGAATTTCATAAAGCTGTCGTACCTTACAGGTTCGCTGCAGTTTATGAGCATCCTTACAGATTCAAGAGAAATGCCTTCCAGGTCCTCGGTGCGTATCTTGTCGGACATCAGGTTGAAAGCGAAGTTCGGGAGCCATGAAAGTGTTGCCTTCTCCTTTGAAATGGCGTCCAGAAGTATTTCCGGCACCATGACCCACTGGAAAGGATCCATCTGAATTGCCGTTATACCTGAGGCCAGGGGCATATGAAAAGCCGCAATGAGGCCCATATCATGGTACAACGGGAGCCAGGTTGCAATCTTATCCTTATCCGTAAGCTTTACTGCCTCTGAATAGTTAGCAATCTGAAGCAGTATCTCTTTATGCGTAAGGAGGACCGGCTTCTGCAGCCCGGTTGTGCCCGAGGAATGCTGCAGAAGAAATGGGTCTGTGGATTTCATGTTATTGCGTATATTGAGGATTTCCTTATACTCATCATTACTTACGGGAACGTCCTCATGAAGTTCCAGAGGGAAAATGATCCCCCTTATCATGCTGTTCTGGCTGAGTGTAAGGGGAGCTATGATGTGCTCAAGCTCCCTTTCAGTCATTATCCAGTCCAGTCCCGAATGTCTTGCCATTCCCTCAAGCCCCTGTCTGAACTTCTCCGGATGGAGTCTTCCGTTCGGGTATGCCAGTACAGCAGGAATTGCGCCTATGCTTGCAATTGCGAGGTAGAGAGGATAGAATCCGGCATTATGCCGAACGATTATGGCGCACACGTCACCTTTTGAGATTCCCTTTCGCATGAGTGCAAGGGCAACCCTGTCAGCGTTTTGAAGCAGGCTGCCAAATGTCCACCTGTAAGGTTCAGCCTCGGCATCCCAGTGAACAATAGCCTCTTTCTCGGGGAACAATGCCGCATTGAGGCTCCAGCGTTCCCAGATGGTCTCATTCGGATTATATCTGTTGATCATAATATTTCCTCTCACTCTCTGGAAATTTTTTTAATTACAGGCGGCTAATAGATCCTGCATTTTTAAGCAGGGCTGCTGCCGTTATTTATGTGAATAATAAGCATTCGTAATGGCCTTAGATAACATATTTGCCACCTTCTTTGAGCCGTCGAGAGAAATGTGGCCATAGTCCTTGAATGCCAGTCCTGAGCTTGCCCATGCGACTATAGAATTCTCACCTCCCATAGCCTCAAACATATTCCAGAAAGTAATGCCAGTTGAATTGGCAATTTTCTTCTGTGATTCCACCATTTTAATTACGTTCGGGTCCGTAGCAAACTTTGTTCCCCTCTTTATTGCCCTGTCGCCAACGCTGACCAGGAGAATGCTTGCCTGCGGGAAATCGCGCTTAAGGTCATTTATTACATTAGTCATCTGGTTTTCGTACCAGCCGAAGTTGACGCTGCCGGTTGAGACCATATTCTGCCCGAAGCTGAGTATGATTAACTTATAGTTAAGGTACTTATTAAAGTCTCTCATCACCTCAGATGAAATGTCCCTGAATGAGGTTCCTGTGTTTCCCCTCCAGGCGAAGTTGTCGAGGTAGACGCCAGCTCCTGATTCCATGCTGATGCCGTAGAATTTAGCCTGTTCAGAAACGGTTGCAGTCATCTTAAAAGATTTGCCGTTTGAAGGCACTGTAAGGAGAAGCTCCTTAACGCCTTTACCGGTCTGAAGAGGAGCCATCTGCTCGCTTCCGTTATTGAAGGAATACTTAATGGATGAATTTTTTGCGTCGGAATAATATATTTTAATTGTTCTAAAGCCGCTTGCCGAAGAATAGCGGTTGTAGCAGTCGTATTTAACCCAGCTTCCGGCCTTTGGAATAAATGCAAAACCGTTGATTCCGAGAGGAATATTGGCTTCTTTTCCAATTATCACAGAAGAAGTCTTCCAGTCGCCCGAGAAAGAAATGCCCGTAGAAACCCTGAATGAAACGTCCTGTGATGTAACAGGAAGAAATCCCGCGCCCATGCCGCCGAAATTCTTCTGGAGGTCCTGTCTCATATCGGCATCAATAAGGTCGCCTTCAAGCCCTGAATCGCCATAGTGGGCTATTCTGACGCTTTTTGAGCGGGACTGCTTGAGTGCATCAAAGAAGTTCCTCATCTGGGCCACATTACCTGAAAGTCCAACGTTTGTCTGAGCCGGCTGAGATGAATTACCCTCAGGTGAAAACTGATCAGCGCTTAAAATGCGGCTAAGAGATTCAAAAAGGAACTGCCCCGGGAAAGAGGCATATACCATTCTGCCGTCAGGCTTTATGGCAGAGAGAACTTCTGTATTTTGTGAAGTCCCAAGGCTTAAAAGCGAGTCGGGTTTAATGTCAGAAAATAAGCTGACGGGTTTTGTCTTAAAGAAAACAATGTTTACACCTTCAGGGATGTAAGAAAGAACAAATGAGAACAGAATTGCCAGACCTATAACAGCTACCGGCCTGTTCTTATCTTTGATTGAAGTCATATAAATTTTCCTTCTTGATGTTGAATAACGCTTTATCAGGCAGGAATTACCTTCCTTGAAACCTTGTTTTAATTATGAGTAATAGAATTGCCTATTGAATCATTTTATTCAGGATCTGATCCAGCTTTTCACGCCAAATGGCATAGCCATTGGCATTCAGGTGCAGGCCGTCGTAAGTCAGTTCATCCTTCAAGAGCCCATCGTATGTCATTTGTGGAATGAGGTCAACAAAAGTAATATTGTTCTTCGCGGCGTAATCCTTCAGGAGCATATTAAGCTTATTTACTTCGGGATTTTTGTCGCGTGCGTTGTGCCATTTTTGTGAGACAAAAAGTGTTGACTGTATGACAGGGATAATGTTATGATTCTGAAGTCCCCTTATCACCCTTACATATTCATTAAAAACCGTGTCTACACTGAAGCCCGAATAGATATCGTTTATTCCGCCCATAATAAAGCAGACTTTTGGGTTGAGTTTGTAGATATAGTCCAGGCGGCTTAGGAAGCCTTCAACCATATCGCTTGGTATGCCTCTTTCGGCCACATCATTTCTTCCAAGCAGTTCATTCCAGTTGACGCCGTGCGTTATGGAGTTTCCGAGCATTACGACGTTTGAGTGCTGTGTCCTGTATATGTTATATAAACCTGTCTGCAGCCAGTAGTTCGGATTTTGTTTATAGGCGGCGCTGTCTGCTCCTGTTGAAAAAGCAGAGGCGCTTTGAGCAAAAAGAAAAGTAAAAATTGCAATTAAGATTAGCGGCATTTTGCCTGTATTCATTTAACCCCTCAAATTTCCGTTAACGGTAAATATTAAAAAATAAAGAATAAAATCCAAGCAGAAATGCACTTAAGTTTATATGAATTAACATTATACAGCCCTCATTTTGCGCCATAACACGTTTAGCAGCAATAAATTAAAGATTTTTGCGCCCACAGAGGAAAAGTCTTGCTTTTTATGCCGCTTCTTGTATTTTGTGTAAGTATAATATTGTGCATTTCAAAAGAAAGCGTAAAAACCGACTAAATCCGTGACTAAAGTTCAAAGAAATGTTGTCTTTTCAGTATTGTCTGCATTAAAAGACTCATTGTGCATCCACAAGAATTCTGAACAGTGAGCGCTCGAGGTGAGACTCCCCGCCTGTTTCTCTTTCTCTTAAGAGGCGGCACATCTTCCTGAGAGGAGTTCGCCCATATTTTAATCTCTAGAGTTCAAGACATTCGAGATATCAGTTGCATTAAATTTACAATAATTGTCCGGAGTGTATATGGATTCAAATTCTTACGGTTTCATTGGCGGGGGCAGGATTACCCGCATAATCCTGAAGGGCCTTAGCAATACCGGGCTGACTTTTCCAAATGTCGTGGTCAGTGATATTATAGCGGGATATCTGGAAAAGCTGAAGCAGACTTATCCGGAAATTTGTATTTCATACAATGACGACAAGCTCCCGGCAAGGCAGGATATTGTTTTCCTTTCACTTCATCCCCCGCTTATATGTGACATTTTGAAAGAAATAAGGACTGAGCTCAGTAAGAACAGTATCCTTGTCTCACTGGCACCAAAGATAACAATATCAAAAATGCAGGAGGCTCTGGGAGGCTTTAGCAGGATTGTAAGAGTAATTCCGAATGCTCCTTCAATTGTAAATGCGGGTTATAACCCGGTAAGTTTTTCTTCCGGAATTACTGGAAAGGAAAAGGCGGCAGTTCTTGATCTGCTTAAGCCACTTGGCGACTGCCCTGTAGTGCCCGAGGAAAAGCTGGAGGCCTTTGCAGTCCTTACCGCAATGGGGCCCACGTATTTATGGTTCCAGCTTTATGAATTAGGAAACATCATGAAGGAATTCGGCCTCAGCGAAACTGAAGCAGAAGAAGGCATAAAGAAGATGGCCGAAGGGGCCTTAAAGACGATGTTTTCGGGTATGACTTCGGAAGAAGTAATGGATCTAATTCCCATTAAGCCGATCGGGGACGTGGAAGAAAAGATAAAAGAGACCTACAGAAATAAACTGCTGGCAACCTACAACAGAATTAAGCCATAAAAGAATTAAGCCATAAAAAAAGCCGGCTGCCATAAAGGCTGCCGGCTTTTAATCAAACTAAGGACAATATCATCCGAAGAATGTTGCAGCAACATCCATCAGCTTTGCATCAACAGTCTTAAGTTCTCCTGTAGCAGCTTCAAGAGGAACGGCAACTATGTCAACACCCCTGAGTGAAGCCATTTTACCGAAGTCACCCTTTTCCACCAGTTCAGCGGCAAATACGCCGAAGCGTGTACCGAGTACTCTGTCGAAAGCTGTTGGAGATCCGCCTCTTTGAACGTGGCCTAAAATTGTTGCTCTTGTTTCAAAGCCTGTACGCTTTTCAATTTCGCTTGCAAGGAGGTTTCCGATTCCGCCAAGTCTTACGTGGCCGAATGAATCGAGTTCCTGGCTCTGCAAAATCATACTCTCTTTTTCATCAGATGTATCCCACTGTGCGCCTTCGGCAACAACGACTATAGAGAAGTTTTTGCCTCTTGCGTGTCTTTTCTTCAGGACGTCGCAAACTTCGTCCATTTTGAAAGGCTGTTCAGGGATAAGAATAATGTCAGCTCCGCCGGCCATACCTGAATGAAGTGCTATCCATCCGGCGTGACGGCCCATTACTTCAACTACCATTACGCGGTTGTGTGATTCGGCTGTTGTGTGGAGGCGGTCAATGGCTTCCATTGCAATATTAACAGCTGTATCGAATCCGAAGGTATAATCTGTTGCGTTAAGATCGTTGTCGATTGTCTTGGGAACGCCAACAACGTTAACGCCTGCCTTGTATAATTTTGTTGCAACACCGAGTGTATCCTCGCCGCCGATAGCCACGAGCGCATCTATGCCGCTGTCCTTCATATTCTTAATTATAGTAGCTTCGCCGTTCGGCACTTTATAAACGTTTGTGCGTGAACTTCTGAGAATAGTACCACCGCGATGTAAAATACCTGAAACTGCATCGACATCCAGATTAATATATTTATTCTCAAGTAAACCTTTCCACCCTTCTGTAAAACCAACAACCTGATGGCCATTCTGAATGGACTTTCTAACAACTGCACGGATAACAGGATTCAGACCTGGGCAATCTCCCCCGCCAGTCAACACTCCAATTTTCATTTTTCCTCCGGTTTAATAATATCCATTTAAGGTATACAACTTAATTTATCTAATTCAAGGGGATTTTTCCCCTTTAGCGAACACGTGGAAAGCAGAAAAAAGAACATAATTATCCAGTTAAAGGACACTGGTTCTTTTACTTCCGCTATTTCCTAAAGAACTTTTAATTTTGCAAATTTCACAAGGAGCTGTTTTACACCTGCCTCCTCGAAGGCTACTGTAACTCTCTGCATCTCGCCGATGCCGTTGATCTGCTGGACCTTTCCGAGACCGAACTTTTCATGCATTACCTTTGAGCCCATACGGAGAGACTTCTGCTCCTGGTTAAAGTCATCATAGTCCTCCTGGTAATGCTCATCGTACATAAAATCTTTCTTAGTGCGGCGGCTGGAGCCCTTGCGCCCCGCGGCACCGTTAAGCTCGACATAAGTTGCCGGGTCCAGTTCCTCGATGAACCTGGATTTGCTCTGGTATGCAACCTCTCCAAAGCGGTAGCGTGAACGGGCGTAGGTTAGAAAAACTTTCGACTGTGCGCGTGTAAGTGCGACATAGAAAAGGCGTCTTTCCTCTTCAATTCTGGCGTCGGAGTTAAATTTGGGGGCAAGCGGGAATATATCCTCTTCAAGGCCCGAGACAAAAACGACCGGGAATTCCAGCCCTTTTGCGCTGTGGACAGTCATCATTGTAACGCTGTTATTCTCGTCTTCCATCTGATCGACTCCCGAGACAAGAGAGACCTCGGCCAGGTACTGTTCCATAGTAGCATTTGGGACACTTTTGGAGTAGTCGCTTATTGCGTTAAGGAGTTCCTGAATGTTCTCATATCTTACGAGCGACTCGGGAGTGTTTTCCTCCTTATAAACCCTGAGTATACCGAGTTCATCAATAAGGGCCGAAATAAGCTCGCTTAAGGAGAGTTTTTCATTGAGTGTAATATATTTATCCAGAAGGAGCTTGAATGCCTTGACGTTCTTCTGAATTCTTTCCTTTACCTCAATTACCTCGAAGACCCTCATCATTGTATCGAAGAGTGTAAGGTGATGCTTTCTGGCAAAAGCAATCATCTTGGAGATGGAAGTATTGCCTATTCCGCGCTGCGGAAAGTTCATAATCCTGAGCAGGCTTTCCTCATCGGCCTGGTTTGCCAGGACCCTCAGGTATGCAATTACATCTTTTACTTCTTTTCTCTTATAAAATTCTATTCCGCCGATGATTCTGTATGGAATCCTCTCGCGCCTGAAGGCGTCTTCAAGGGCCCTGGACTGTGAGTTAATTCTATAGAGTATTGCAAAATCCTTATATGAAAGCTTCTTCTGCGAGATTTCCTCTTTTATAAGCTTTGTAAGCTGGTAAGCCTCGTCCTTTTCATCCGAGCACCTGACGAGAGCAAGCTCTTCGCCGTCATTGTTTTCTGTCCAGAGCGTCTTGGCTATCTGTTCCTGGTTGTTCTTTATAACTGAACCTGCTGCAGCCAGAATGGTCTTGGTTGAGCGGTAGTTCTGCTCGAGGCGGAATATTTTAGCTTTCGGGAAATCCCTTTCAAAGTCGAGCATATTGCGTATATCGGCGCCTCTCCAGCCGTAAATGCTCTGAGCGTCATCGCCGACGACACAAATGTTTCTTTTAGACGAGACAAGGAGTCTTAAGAGTTCGTACTGAGCACGGTTGGTATCCTGGTATTCATCTACCAGTATATATGTAAATTTCTTTTTATACTTCTGAAGGACCTTCTCCTTTTCCTTAAAAAGCTCAATAGGCTTTAAGAGCAGGTCGTCAAAGTCCATAGAGTTATTCTCGTGCAGGCGCTTGTTGAATTCTTCATATATATCGGCAATTTTCCTCTCCAGCACGGAAGATGCGATATTATCGGCATATTCTTTAGGATAGATCATCTGGTTCTTCAGGAAGCTGATCTTATGGTGGATTGAATTTGCCGTAACGCCTTCCATCATCCAGTTCATTTCCTGGAGTATTGTGCTTACAAGAGCCGAGGAATCTTCGGTGTCATAGATCGAGAAATTGCTCTTAAAGTTAATTTTTTCGGCTTCAATACGGAGTATTTTGGCAAAAATGGAGTGGAAAGTACCCATCCAGAGGTGGTTTGCGCTTTCGCCTATAAGTGAGCGGATGCGCTGTTTCATCTCGTTTGCTGCCTTGTTTGTAAAAGTGAGAGCCAGGATAGAAGAAGGCTCGAATCCCTGGTCAATCAGGTATGCGATCTTATAAGTCAGCACCCTGGTTTTCCCGGATCCTGCTCCGGCAACAATCATTTGCGGGCCGTCAAGATACTCAACAGCTTCTTTTTGCTCTAAATTTAAGGTCTTAAGTAATGTCATGCAAGTAGTCTAATATTTAGTTTGCAAATATACTAAAAATTAGGCTAAAATTCAAAAACTACCCGCGAAATGCATTTTTCCGCTAAATTGGGGCCTGATTTGGAAGATTTTCGACTACTTTGACGATACAATTATACATCATCCATAAAGAAAAAGCAAGAATGTTTTTATGGGGATAAATATTCCCCCAAAAGAAAAGGCATGCCTCAAAGAGGCATGCCTTTTTCCCATTCAATTGACTTTCAGCGGGGCTATTTAAGGAGCAGTTTCCCGTCTTTCATAATAATTTTTCCGTCAAAATAAACCGTAGGCTTTTTAACCAGTCCATCCAGGTGGCTTGCCACGCGGACACTTCCGCCCATTGATTTATTATCCCCGAAAGCTATGTGAATTGTTCCCATGACCTTCTCGTCTTCAAGGAGTATGCCGCTTAACTTTGCCTTATCGTTGGTACCGATTCCGAATTCAGCCACATTGCGGGCATCTTTTCCGTGGGCGTCCAGCAATTTAATGAGTTTTTTAGCCTCGGGGCCGCCTTTAATTTCAGTGGCATAGCCATTTTCGACCTTAATTCTGATATTGGCGTTTTTCATCATGCCAAGGCCCGCCATGGAGCCGTCAACGACAACAACGCCCTGTGAGGTTCCTTCCAGGGGGGCCACAAAGGTTTCACCCGTAGGTAGGTTACCGCTTTCCCCTTTTTTATGGAAAAGCCCCTTGCTGGCATAAGCCGTTCGCCCAGAGATATCCATTGTAATGTCGGTCCCGGCCGGAGAAGTAACCCTTACGGTTCTGGTTTTTTCAAATACTTTTTTCAGTTTAAGAGTCAAAGCTGCAATTTTTTTATAATCTGCGTTTAAGCCGCGTATCATTACTTCAGGCGTAATGCCGGGGAAAGTTGCAATTCTGGCTCCATTATCAGAAGCCTGGCGCCTGGCATCTGTATGAGTGAGTGATTTTGCCGTGGGGCAGAAAACAACGTCGTATTTCTGCATGAGTTCTGCCACTTCAGCCGGGGGTTCCTCACCGTTAAACTGGCGCGATTTCATTTCAACTAAGAGAGCCTCATAGCCCAGGCTGAGGGCATTATTATATAATACATAACCGATATCTCTTTTTACTTCGTCTGTAACGACAAGAATTTTTTCTTTTTTCTTTGCACCCATGCAATCCTTAATTGCAATTACTGCCGCTTTGTCGAGTTTAGTTTTTGCCATGATATTTTTGTGTGGGATTATAAGGTTAAAGGATTTTGTTAGTTTTAGTAAAGTGGTATTCCGACGTTCAGCTGTATCAGGCCGAAGAGTCCGCCGTCAGTGATAAAATTGTTTATTGATGAGACCTGGTCGGGTTTGCTGTTTTCATCGTTATTTACGAGGCTGTCGAACGAGAATTTAGTATATCCGGCAGTAGCTTCCAGGCTTATATATTCCCCTACAATCCGGAATATGACGCCGCTTCCAAGCGTATAACCTACAGCAAGTTTATCATTGGAATAAGCGCTTTCCTTCAGAGTAGATGAGGTGGTAGATACATCAGAGGTCAGATTTGCCGAATGGAAGGTAACCTCGGCATCAATAAATTTAATGGCTATAAGTTTACCCAAGGAATAGCCAAAATCCACACCCAGACCGTAGTAGTTCAGGTCGAGCGTATACCTGGTACTGCCTCCCCCGTCACCTTCTGCGGGCTGTGACATCTGGTTTTGTTCTCTCAGGAACTGGTAGTAACCTTTGGTTGAAAAGACAAAATTGTTATACTTAGTACGGAAGATATTGGCTCCCACACGGAAGCCTTTTGCTTTACCAAATTCAGGCAGCTGCTGATTGGAATTAAGGAGTGCCTGCCGGATGAAATTGTTGAAGCCCTGTGCCTTATAGTTTTGAATGCTGTAGCCGGCATAAAAACCTCCCAGCCCGAGGCATCCAAAACCGCAGGTCTGCGCCTGAGTCCTGAGGCTGAATAAAAGCATCAGGACGGCCATGAAGGCAATATTAAGTTTTAATGCCGCCATATTAATCGCTCAGAAAAGAGAGTTCGAAATAAAAAACAATACCTGTTCCAAAATCTTTAATTCCCCTCTAAAATTCAACAACAAATTACTCTACCACATATGCCTTTGCACATTCTGCCCTTAAGTAAAGGCAGCGTTCCTAGCCGTTAGTTTGAAGTTTTTTATCCTTTATCCCCTCTTCCAGGCCGTGTCCCTGATGGCCAAGTTCGCTTTTCCTCAGGAAGTAAGCAAACAGAAGTCCGAATAATCCCAGAGAAGAAAAGATCCACATCCCGAGATTATAGCCATGGGTGGTATCATACGCCCATCCGATAAGCAAATTAAAACCGGAAAGCCCAATATTCTGTATCATTGTCATCAGGCCGTATGCCGTGCCAAGGCGCGACTCGTCTGTAATAATGGCAACCGAAGGCCACATGACCGCAGGCACCAGTGAAAACGATATGCCCATCATTGCCATTGGTATAATGAGGTTTATTGAAGTATAGGCCATTAAAAGGTATACCGGTATGATCAGAAGAGAGCCAAACATCATAAGCAAAGAACGTTTGCCTATATAGTCGGATAAAAGTCCGAAAAGTGGAGTCAGAACCATTGCCGAAAGAGTAAGGAGGCTGGACAAAAATCCGCCGAATTCTCTCGTGGTGCCGTGAGTTTCCATAAAGAACTTTACGGCAAAGGTCTGGAACGGGAACATGGCCGAATAAAATGTTACACAAAGGAGCGTTATAAACCAGAAAGAAGGCTTAAACTTAAATATTTCCTTAACTTTAATTTCATCCTGTTTTGGCACCTCGCGCAGGGCAAAAGCTTTGGAGGCATGTACGTCCATGAATATGTAAATAATAACAGAGGCAACAGAAATGGTGCCGGCAGCAACGGAAATAAGGAGCGGAGTCTGCCAGTTGTCGAAGAATGCCCTTCCCCAAGAAGGTGAATTAAGGGCTGCAAATGACCCGAGGCGCGCAATGGTGAGATTAAGGCCGAATGCAAATGAGAGCTCTTTTCCCTTGAACCAGCGCCCGATAATGGTTGTAATTGCAACTATAAGGCTTTCTGCGCCAAGGCCGAATATGAGCCTTCCTGCCGCCATGAATGTAAGGCTTGAGGATGAGGCTGTAACAATTGCCCCTAAAAGACAGAGTGCCGAGAATATAAAAGTTGATATCCTTGTTCCCAGGCGGTCAATAATAATTCCGCCAATAAGGACCATAAATACGTTCGGGATGCTGTAGATTGCCTGAAGGAGGCCAATATTGCTGTCTGAAAAATTAAGCTGTTTGGCCAGTAAGTCGGCCAGCGGGCTTATGCAGTCATAAACGTAATAATTGCCGAACATGGCAAGACTTACAAAAACGAGCACTCCCCAACGGTAGAGCTTTGATGGTTCCGGTTTAACTATAGTTGTTGCTGTTGTTTCCATAGCGACCTTTTCAAATGTCTCAAAAAAAGCAATTTAAATCTCCTTCAAGATAAACAAAGGCAGATTAAATTCTGATAAATAGCTTAAGAGCCCGGATTTCTCCGGGCTCCAAATATAACGATCCGGGATTTATTTTACAGGAATATTCTTCAGGACTTCCTTAAGAAGGTTCCAGAATTTTTCAACCGTATCAATTTTCACTCTTTCGTCAGGTGAATGCGCTCCTATGATAGTCGGACCAAAAGAGATCATATCCATATCTGAATAGCGCTCGTTTATGATGCCGCATTCAAGACCGGCGTGTATGGCCTTAACCTCAGGTTCGCCTTTATAAAGCCTTTCGTATGCAGATTTAAGCACGCCAAGTATCGGGGATTTTACGTCAGGCTTCCAGCCCGGGTACCCGTCGCCATGAGTGACTTCCGCACCTGCAAGCGTAAAGATGCTGCCAACCATGTCGGCCGCGTCGTCTTTTTCACTTTCAACAGAGCTTCTCTGGCTTGTTGTAATTGAAACTGTAGAGTCCCCGGATGCAACAATTGCGAGGTTTGTAGAGGTTTCAACGAGGCCTTTAATGTCGGGGCTCATTGTAAGGACACCGTGAGGAGCAGCATAAAGGGCGTTCAGGAGGTTATCCTGTGTCTTTTTATCCATAACGCCTTTAGGAACGTCGGTTTTGGAGGCCGAAACTGTAAGGCCCGGTTCATTTGTAGCCAGTTCTTTTTTAACCGTGCTGTTAAATTCCTTAACGAAATTCTCCAGCTCGGAAGCCCTGGATGAAGGAACAGCAACTGTGGCAAAGCCTTCGCGCGAAATTGCGTTATGCTTGCTGCCGCTGTTGATTAAAGACAGACGGGCATCAAATTTATTGCACAGGTTCCAGAGGAGGCGTGAGAGGATTTTTACAGCGTTACCGCGCCCTTCAGCAATATCGAGGCCTGAGTGTCCGCCCTTTAGTCCGGTAACATTAATGCTGTAGGCTGCTGAACCGGAAGGGACATTTTCAGTTGAGAATGTAAACTTGGCAAATGTATTCTTGCCGCCGGCGCATCCAATATAAAGCGCTCCGTCTTCTTCTGAATCGAGGTTTAAGAGTACGGTGGCCTTAAGCCAGCCCGGCTTTAAGCTTGAGGCGCCGTTAAGGCCTGTTTCCTCGTCAAGAGTAAAAAGGAATTCAAGCGGACCATGTTCGAGGTCTTTTGATTCCATTACAGCCAGTGCCGCGGCAACGCCTATTCCGTTATCGCTGCCCAGGGTTGTGCCTTTAGCTTTTACCCACTCGCCGTCTATAAAAGGCTGAATGGGATCTTTTTCAAAATCGTGTTTAACGTCGTTGTTCTTTTCAGGCACCATGTCGAGGTGGCCCTGCAGAACCGCGGTCTTAAGGTTTTCTTTTCCCTGTGTAGCGGGTTTTCTAACTAAGACGTTACCGAACTCATCTCTTAGGGTTTCAAGGTTGTTTCTTTTACCAACCGAGACGATATACTCTGCAAGTTTTTCTTCTTTTCTTGAAGGATGAGGCCTCATGCAGATTTCCTCGAAGTGATTCCAAAGCAATTCAGGCTTTAAGCTGCCAAGAACTTTTCCCATATTATTCTCCTTCTTTTTTAATTTCGTTGAAAGAAATATAACCTTCCATATACATTCTTGTAAAAAACCTTGTCAGGCGGTCGTGTACTGGCTGAATTTTATCGCCGAAAATTCCACTTAAGACTTCGGCAATCTGTTCCACATTCTTTTTCCCGTCTATCTGCTTCCAGGTTTCGGAGCCAATTTCATCCAATTTAATCTTAAAATGGGTGGATTTCAATCTGGGCAGTAAATATTTAGCCAGGAAGCGGTTTGTGAACTTGGGAACAAGGACTGTTACTATCCCCTGCTCGTCAATCTCTTCCTTGTAGACACGGTAAGGTGTAAGCTCCAGATAATTGGCTTCTTTCAGGATTTTTTTTCTTTCTTTAAAACTTAAGGGCATCCGGATAATTTTTTGATAATGATGAAATATGAAAAAGCCCCGGAAGGGCTAAAGCAAATTACGGCTTTAGCCCCGGAGCTTAAGATTTATTAGAACATTGCTGATGGCGGAGCAGGTTCGTTCGGGTCACCGGCATTATTTAACGGTATGCGAACGAGTATGTAGCCAATGATAACAAATACCACAAGGCTGACTAAGAATGTCGGATTCTGGAATATTACAGGAATCTTCCAGTCCACAACGGCAAAGAAAGCAAAGAGAAGTCCAATGAGGGCTTCACCGGCTATAAGGCCTGAGGCCAGGAGGACGCCGTTATTTTCCATGCGGGACATCTGTGCCGAGTTGAATTTACGTTTTGCAGCCAGCTTGTCTAGTATGCCGCGTATAAGGCCGCCGATAAAGATGGCAAAGGATGTTTCAAGAGGAAGATACATGCCTACGCAAACGAGCATCGGGCTTTTAACCTTAAGAAGAATAAAGCCGATTGCCATGAGTATACCAACAATGATAAGAGGCCATGCCATGTCGCCGCCTACAATACCCTTAGCCAGAATAGCCATGAGGCTTGCCTGAGGGGCAGGATAAGCATTACCGCCAAGACCTGTACCGCCCATGTTGATATCTCCCTGATGGAGGATAAGAAGCGGGAAGTACATTACTGATGTAGCCAGGAGGATACCAAATAAGTCACCCACCTGCATTTTCCAGGGTGTACCGCCTAAGATGTGACCTACTTTAAGGTCCTGCAGCATTTCGCCTGCAACAGCGGCAGCGACGCATATAACGGCTGCAACGCCCAAGACGGCAGCAATGCCCGGCATACCTTTAACACCAAGGGCAACCATTAAGATTGCGGCAATGATGAGTGTTGAAATTGTAAGACCGCTTATCGGGTTGTTGCTTGAACCGATAAGGCCCACGAGGTAGCCCGAAACGGCAGCAAAGAAGAAGCCTGCAATAATCATAACAACTGTAGCTACAACTGCGGCAACAAGATCCTGTGAGAAATAGTAATACACGAAGAATGTAGCTATAGAAGCTGCAATAAGCCCCATAAATACATATTTGAAGTTCATATCCTTCTGTGTACGGTCTTCAGAAACACCGCCCGTTGCGGCGCGTTTTACGTCACCAACTGCCCTTGTAAGGCCTGCCAGCAAGCTTTTACGCATTTTATAAAGAGTAAAAGCAGCGCTCATAAGCATACCGCCTATAGCAATAGGCCTTACGATAGATTTCCATACAAAGACAGCCTGGGCAATCCAAGTGGATTCAGAGTTGACGTCCACGCCCTGTGCCTGCAGTGAAGTGGCAATTTCAGGACCAAGGAAATACAAAAGGAGCGGGACAAAAAGGCCCCAGGCCAGAAGTCCGCCCGTGAAGTTCAAGGCCGCAAGCTGCGGGCCTATGATGTAGCCTACGCCCATATAAGCCGGGCTTACACCTGGAGTTGAAAGCATGGCACCGCCTGATACAGGCACTGAACTTCCGCCGCCAACGGCAATACTCTTGCTTGAGAAGGGAATGAACTTTTCCCAGCTGGCTGCAAAAGCCTGGAACTGTTTTAATGCCTGAATGAGGGCGCCTAGGCCCATGGCCCAGAAAAGGAATTTAGCACCGCTTTTTCCGGAGCGGCCTGCTTTATGTATTTCAGAAGCGGCAACTGATTCCGGGAAAGGGAGTTCTGCGTCTTCGACCATGACACGGCGGAGAATGGTAACAAACAGTATACCAACAACACCGCCCACGAACATAATTGCCGTAGCTTCAAGATAATGGCGAACCGAATAAAATTCTGTCCAAACGCCGGATATTAAAAATGCCGGGATGGTGAAGATTGCACCGGCCGCAACAGATTCACCAATAGAACCTACTGTTCTTGCAAAATTTTCTTCAAGTATGGAGCCCTTCATAATCTTCAAGAGGGCCATACCTATAACTGCTGCCGGATAAGTAGCAGCAATCGTCATGCCTGCCTTCAGCCCGAGATATGCATTTGCAGCACCGAGTACAACTGACATTACAAGTCCAATTATGAGTGCGCGGACCGTAAATTCAGCCATATTTGTCTCAGGAGAAACGAAAGGCACAAACTTTTTCTGTTCAGACATTTTCGCTCCTATAAAATCTGATATAAAAAACTGTTGTAGAACTTAAAAAATGCCCTTCAATATAACTATGTTTTATAATGGGGTCAACAAGGAATTGAATTAAAAATCAGAAAGAAAACCGATTTTTGGGGTTTTTATGCATATTAAGGAATATGCATTCAGAGGGAATTGCGATACGTCTGAGGCCAAATATTTGGACTAAAGACACATTAGAACACAAGGGGGAAGCTTTCAGAACTCCATTTTCCGCATTCCGATGTGGCATATGGCAAAGTCGTACTTTACGGGATCCACGCTGTCAAACTTTTTAAGGTTTTCAGTTATCTCTTCAGCCATGAGCCAGGAGACGTTCTTCCTTTTTGTAAGGCCCAGATCCCGGCATATTCTGGCTACATGCGTATCTACAGGAATTACAAGCCTGCTTTTTGGAATTTCGGGCCAGAGGCCGAAGTCTAGTTCATCATGCCTTACCATCCATCTTAAGAAAAGGTTCATTCTCTTGCAGGCGCTGCCTGTCATGGGGTCCGGGAACATAAAATTAAGTCCCGGAGAAATCTCTTTTTCCTTTAAGCCCGACAAGGACAGGAGGTTACGCGAAAAAAATGAGAGGGATTCCTTAATGTTCTTATCCATTTCAAAATAGTAAAGGAGGAAGAGTTCCTTTAGGGAAGCGTATCCCGTATAGACGCGGTGCAGAATGAAGAATAAAAGTGCAATGTCCTCTGAGGTATAGAACCTGTGTTTTATGCCGCTGAACAAAGAGGCGTCTTCATCATAATTATAGTTCACGATAAAGTCATAGGGGCTTTTGTTCATAACTTCAGAAAGCCGGTTCAGAGTAGAAATAATCTGCTCTACCCTGCCATAGGCAAAAACCGAAGAGATTATGCCTATGGCTTCTATATCCCTGGGGTTAGAATACAAGTGCAGAAACTCCAAGGGGTCAGGTGAAATCTGACGCTTGTCAAAGAATCTGTAATGATAGTCGAGCTTTTTCTTAAGGGGGTTCATTCAGAGCGTTCTAAGGATTCTTTTCATTTCTTCTACAGCATCCTTTATACCGACGACTACGGCCCGGGCAATAACGGCGTGGCCAATTGAGACCTCGTCAATATCCGTAACCTCAATAAACTGCTTTATGTTCTGGTAGTCGAGGCCGTGGCCTGCATTTACGCCGAGGCCCAGCTTTTTGGCCTGTTTAGCTGCAATTCTCACCCTTTCAAGTTCATCGAGCTGTTCGTCCTCAGTAGCAGCATTGGCGTAGTGGCCCGTATGGATTTCAATTATATCGGCTCCGATCTCGGCCGCGGCATTTATCTGATTGATATCGGGTTCAATAAAAAGTGAAACCGCTATTCCCGCCTCATGAAGCTGTTTAATTGCTCCGGAGACCTTTTCTATGTTATCAATGACGTTCAGGCCCCCTTCAGTTGTAAGCTCAAGCCTTTTTTCCGGAACGAGCGTTGCAAGTTCAGGCTGGACGTCGCAGGCAATGTTAATGATCTCCGGCACTGCAGCCATTTCAAGGTCAAGCTTTGTGGTTACAAGCTCACGCAACAGCCTCAGGTCGCGCTCGTTGATGTGGCGGCGGTCCTCCCTTAAGTGTACAACAATACCGTCGACGCCCACCTGTTCTGCAATCAGGGCCACGGTGACAGGATCGGGCTGATTTTCCCCCCTGGCATTCCTCAGAGTTGCTATGTGGTCAACATTAAGGCAAAATCTCATTTTATTCTCCTATAAATTTCTAATAATATTCAATATAGAGTTTAGTCCTGTACCGTACTCCCCCGTTCTGTATCTAAGAATAGAAATAACATCTATGGAAAAAAGCGTGCTGAAGTGTATAATAATTCCATAATATAGTGACCGCGTTCTCAAGGCCAGAACGCCAAGCATAAGGGCGCCAAGTATTGCACCGAACGTTTCAAGCACAGGCTTTCCATTATGTAAAATAACAAATGGGAGCATTTGAACAAGTACAGTATAGTAATTAAATTTTTCCTCGAGTCCGAAGAGCATAAATCCCCGCCATATGAACTCCCAGGCGAGCATATATAAAAGCAGTGCGGCCTCGAAGAGAAAGAACATATTCCAGTCATCCCTGGCTGAAGAAAGCGTGGGATAGCTCTCCGAAAAGGAAGACAAGGCTGAAATAAACCAGACAATAACCAGCATTAAGACCAGAGCAAAGCCTGAGGCCTTAAGCCCGAAGGTGTAATCCCCTTTTCTTAGGCCATATTGTGAAAGCTTCTCCTTAAAGAAGAACTTTATTATAAAAGCCGGGATCAGGAATAAGAGCCCAAAATCGCCCAGGAACCAGTAAATAAACCGGCTTAATTCCGCCTCAGGGGAGGCTGTCTCAGGGGAAACCAGGGGGCTTTCACTAATAGCCGTCTGGTAAAAGCGCCCGGAGGTATAATACCAGGAAATTGTCTGCAGAACTGCCACCGAGATGAACACGATTACTACTTTTTTATCCAGGCCTTTTATTATGACGAGGAGATTTTTAAGCTCAGTTCTAAAGTTCATCCGGCACCAGTTCTCAAGTAAGTTATTTCTGAATACCTAAAAATGTAATTTTTTTGCTTTTTTCCCAAATTATTAGAGCATTTCCGGGCAAAATTCATGGCAAACACGCTGCTTTTGTATAATTTCGTGCATGAAATCTTGACAGATACTTCAAACTTTATTAAATTAGCACTTAGCTATAGAGAGTGCTAATTACATATTTTGTTAAATTTAAGGAGGATTAAAAATGGCAAATTTCAAAATTCAACCCTTAGCTGACAGAGTTGTCGTAAAACCGATGGCGGCAGAAGAAAAGACCAAAGGCGGAATCATATTACCTGATACTGCAAAAGAAAAACCTATTGAAGGAACAGTTGTTGCAGTCGGTCAGGGTAAAGTCTCTGAAGATGGCAAAGTAACCGCGCTGACAGTAAAGGTTGGAGATACAGTTTTATACGGTAAATATTCAGGAACTGAAGTTTCAATTGACGGCGAAGAATATTTAATTATGCGCGAGAGCGATATTTTTGGAATTATAAAAAAATAATTTAAGGAGGAAAGAAAATGGCTTCTAAATTAATCGTGTTCGACAGTGAAGCAAGAAGCGGCCTGAAAAAAGGCGTTGATAAACTGGCTAATGCAGTAAAAGCTACACTCGGCCCCAAGGGCAGAAATGTAATTTTAGATAAAAAGTTCGGTGCTCCAACAGTAACAAAAGACGGCGTAAGCGTTGCCAAAGAAATTGAACTGGAAGACCCTATTGAAAACATGGGTGCACAGATGGTTCGCGAAGTAGCCTCCAAGACCAGCGACGTTGCCGGCGACGGTACAACAACAGCTACAGTTCTTGCACAGGCAATCTACCGCGAAGGCCTCAAAAACGTTACAGCCGGCGCTAACCCGATGGACCTTAAGAGGGGAATTGACCTGGCAGTTGAAAAAGTTATCGATGTCCTGAAGACTATGAGCAAGGATGTTGAAAGCCGCAATGAAATAGCACAGGTTGGCTCAATTTCTGCAAACAACGACAAGACAATCGGCGACCTGATTGCAGATGCAATGGAAAAAGTAGGCAAAGACGGCGTTATTACAGTTGAAGAAGCAAAGGGTACAGATACTTCACTGGAAGTTGTTGAAGGTATGCAGTTCGACCGCGGATATCTTTCACCTTACTTTGTAACTGACGCTGAATCGATGGAAGCCGTGCTTGAAGATCCTTATATCTTAATCCACGACAAGAAGATCTCGGCCATGAAGGATCTGCTTCCTGTCTTAGAGAAAGTTGCCCAGCAGGGACGCGCTCTTTTGATCATTGCTGAGGACCTTGAAGGTGAAGCCCTTGCTACACTGGTTGTCAACAAGTTAAGAGGCACTCTTAAGATCGCTGCTGTTAAGGCTCCGGGTTTTGGCGACAGAAGAAAAGCTATGCTTGAAGACATTGCAGTTCTTACTGCAGGTACAGTGATTTCTGAAGAACGCGGATTCAAACTTGAAAACGCTACTGTCTCCTATCTCGGTACAGCAAAGAAAGTTGTTCTGGACAAGGACAACACAACAATCGTTGAAGGTTCAGGTAAAACTGAAGACATCAAGAAGAGAATCAACGAGATCAAGGCTCAGATTGAGAAGACCACAAGCGACTACGATAAGGAAAAATTACAGGAACGCCTTGCTAAACTCTCAGGCGGCGTTGCAGTTCTGAAGATCGGTGCAGCAACCGAGGTTGAAATGAAGGAAAAGAAAGCCCGCGTTGAAGATGCCCTTCATGCTACACGTGCAGCAGTTGAAGAAGGTATAGTACCCGGCGGCGGTGTTGCTTTTGTAAGAGCAATTTCAGCCCTGGATAACCTTGAAGGCCAGAACCTGGATCAGACAACAGGCATCAAGATCATACAGAAAGCTCTCCAGGAGCCGTTAAAGCAGATCGTAACCAATGCAGGCCTTGAAGGCTCAGTCGTCCTCAATAAGGTAATGGAAGGTAAAGACGACTACGGTTTCAACGCTGCAACAGAAACATATGAACACATGCTGAAAGCAGGCGTTATTGATCCAACCAAGGTTTCAAGAACAGCCCTTCAGAATGCAGCTTCAGTTTCCTCTCTGCTCATTACAACAGAAGCTGTTGTTTTTGAGAAGAAAGAAGCTGAAAAAGCTCCTGCAATGCCACCAGCTGGTATGGGCGGCATGGAAGGAATGTATTAATAGATTCATCAAAAAAAAGCGGAGGCACAATGTCTCCGCTTTTTTTTATATCCTTTATTTCCCTTCTTTTTTAACTGCCGTAGCTGACCTTTTTCTTAAAGAAGTCAATTGTAATTTTCAGGCCCTCTTCCCTGTCCACCCTGGGCTCCCAGCCAAGAAGCGTACGGGCTTTTGTAATATCGGGCTGTCTTACACGGGGATCGTCTACAGGAAGCTCCTTATAAACTATTTTACTTTTTTTTGTCCCTGTAAGCTTTATTACCTCTTCGGCAAATTCCTTGATAGTAATTTCCGAGGGGTTGCCGATATTTACGGGTTCTGTAACGTTGGATATGAGGAGGCGGAAGATGCCGTCAACCAGATCGCTTACAAAGCAGAAGCTCCTGGTCTGGCAACCGTCGCCAAAGACTGTCAGGTCCTTGCCTCTTAGTGCCTGGTCTACGAACGCCGGGAGTGCACGCCCGTCATCTAAGCGCATTCTTGGACCGTAGGTATTGAATATTCTAACTATCCTTGTCTGTACGCCGTGAAAGCGGTGATAAGCCATCGTCATGGCCTCAGCAAAGCGCTTGGCCTCATCGTAGACTCCCCTGGGCCCGATTGGGTTTACGTTGCCCCAGTAATCCTCCCTCTGAGGGTGGACGGTCGGGTCGCCATAGACCTCTGAGGTTGAAGCAAGCAGAAATCTCGCTTTCTTCTCTTTTGCCAGCCCCAGAGCCTTATGCGTCCCAAGTGAGCCGACCTTAAGGGTCTGTATGGGAAGTTTCAGGTAGTCAATCGGGCTTGCCGGGGATGCAAAATGGAGGATGTAATCCACATTGCCAGGCACGTGAACGTAGTTTGTGACGTCGTGTTTTATAAAATTAAAGTCTTCATTGCCAAAAAGGTGTTCTATATTTTCAAGGTTGCCGGTAACCAGGTTATCGATACAGTGAACCCTGAATCCCTCCTCCAGGAGGCGGTCGCAAAGGTGGGAGCCAAGAAATCCGGCCCCGCCGGTAACAACAGCAACAGGCTTATACATTCCAATCCTCTATAAATGTTCTTATGCCAAAAATTATTAAGCTTATTGAAGAATAACCGTTTATATAAAAGTAAATAAAAAAACCCGATAATAAAATTTATTACCGGGTTTTTAATATTTATGGGTTACAGTTTATTACTTACCTAGCACCCTGCTTTTTGAGACCCCTTTGAGTCCCTTTTTTCCGTCTGCAGGACGTGAGTAATAGTAGTAATACTTATAATATGATCCGTAGCCTGCCCTGTAGCTGAAGTTATTTAGCAGAACGCCGATAAATGTATTGGCTTCGTGCGTCAGAAGCTCTATAGATTTCGACATCAGGTCTGCTTCAGTTTTCTCAGCCGAGACCACAAGTATTGAGGCATCGACCTTTCTGGACAATATCTCGGAATCTGTAACCGCAATAATTGGCGGTGAATCGACGATGATCATATCAAATTCAGACTTCAGGCGCCTTAGGAAATCATCGAAATGGCTTGATCCCAAAAGTTCTGAAGGGTTCGGCGGAATGGTACCAGCCGTAGCAAAGTAAAGGTTATTGACGTCAGACTTTCTTATGATCTGCTCAAATTCAGCCTCACCAAAGACGTAGTCTGTAAAGCCTGGATATCTTTCAGCCTTAAAGACGTTGTGAAGTCTGGGTTTCCTTAAGTCAGAATCTATAATGATGGTCTTTTTATTTGCCTGTGCAAAGCTTCCGGCAAGGTTAACCGCCGTAGTGGTTTTACCTTCTGAAGGAGCTGAAGAAGTAACAAGAATTGTTTTTATTCCGTCATTCTCAAACTTTGAGAACTGGACTCTTGTTCTTAATGCCCTGTAGGCTTCAGCCGGTATTGAATCCGGTTTACGGGCAACAATAAATTCCAGATCCTTGTTTCCGCCCGGGCCAAGGCCTTCAATTTTCGGAATCCAGGCAAGGACGTTGACGTTTCTGCGTTCGATATCCTCTGGAGTCTTAATAGTATTGTCGAAGTAATTACGTACAAATGCAAAACCGACACCCATACCGACGCCCAGCACCAGTCCTATTAGGACAATGAGCGGCCTGTTCGGCTTGGCAGGTTTTTCAGGAATTCTGCCCGGATCAACGATTAAAACGTTACCAGGCTTGCTCTGTTCGTTGATCATTGATTCCTGGTATTTTTCTTCTACAAGAAGATAAAGCTTTTCAAGAGCTGCTCTTTCGCGTTCGCGCCTTGCGTATTCAATTGTTGCCGAAGGAAGCGAGTTGAATTTCTTCTCGTAGTTGCCAACTATCTTCGAGAGTTCCTGATATGAGCTTTTAGCGGCCTGAGACTTAACTTCTTCCTCAATTACGCTTTTAGTAAGGAGCTTAACCTCCTCAGGACTTGAAGCAAGAATGCCCGCCTTATAAGTGGCCTTTTTCTGCTCAACCTGGCTCTTCAGATATTTTATTTTTGCATCATATTCATTTAAGGTCTTTTTGTCGACCGCACCGGCATCTTTACTTGAAAGCGCAATTGCCTTCTGGATCTCGATTTTTGCAATTTGTTCCTGGAGGGCCTTTACATAAGGTTCCGCTACAAAGCTTTCTACATAGTCAGCAAGGCGCGGATCCTGCTTCTTAAGCTCATCCCTGTACTTGGAAAGATTTTTTTCAGAGACTTTCATGTCGATGTCAGCCGCATTTTTATCAGCGTCAAACTTGCTGAGCTGTTCGATCAGGGCCTTTGCCTGTTCATCGAGTGCAACAATGCCGCCTGCCTGCTGGTACTGGCGAAGGCTCTCTTCGGATTTAAGGAGCTCATCCTGCTTTTCTTTTCTTTGCCCCAGGAGAAACTCTTTTACCTGAGTAAGCTGCATCCTGCTGTTCTGAAGGTTATAATCTTTATAAGCCTTTGCATACTCGTTTGTAATGAGTGAAGCCTCGTAAGGCGATGGGGACTCAACGGAGATCTCAACAATATCAAGCCCTCTTTTCTGGTCTATGGCAGCGGTTTTCTCGAGCATCTCGGCCAGGACCGATACCGATTTAACCGGTGTGGTCTTACCCTTCTGAAGGAGCTTCTTATCCAGAATTATGTTAAAAAAGTCTTTCCTTTTCTCCAGGTTGTAGTCTGCAATAAGTGCCTTTGCAACGTTTTCACGCACTGTATAGCTTTTGAGAATTTCAATTTCATTTGCAATGAAACGGTCGCTTCCGAAGTCCTGGAAGTCAGGCATTAGCGGAGACTCAAGGATACTGCCCTGAGGTTTCGACACTTTAAGCACTGTGGTTGATTTGAAGATATCGGGAGCTTTAATAGCATAAATAATAGCAACCACCAGTCCTGTCAGGCTTATCAGGGTAATCGGAATTATATTATTCCTGATAAGATTTATATAATCTTTAAACGAATTACTTTCGGGTTCCCTGTCACTGAGTTTTAATTTTTCCACCGTGTATATTTCCCTTTATTTTCTTGCAATATTTAAGACTAAAATGCTTAGCGATATCAGCGTCGAGACAACAGACAAAGTCATATTAAAATAATCCCTGAAATACATCCTCGGTTCACCGGGAACTAAGAGCACATCGCCGACAGTAAGGTTAGGAATCTGTTCCTTGTTTTTCGTAAGTTTTTCACCCCACAGAAGGTCATTATAATTAAACTTTATAAGTGACTGTGATGAATCTTGATTAACCCTGAAGAGCCTCAGGTCGTCAAGGTGAGCTTCATCTGTAGGCCCGCCTGCATATGACATGAGGTCGCGGACGTTGACGTAGCTCGGGACGAGGTAGCGGCCCGGGTATCTGACAAAGCCCCAGACAGAGACTTTAATGTTTACGGCTTCGGGATCAGAATAATCGAAAAACCCGCCCTGTGTGTTCCTGAGCTGGTTTAGATCGGCACCAATCTTTATATTGCCTTCCTGAGCGAACATTGTAGTAGTAAGTAAGAGTCCCAGGAAAAGTAGGTAAAGAAATTGTTTCATTAAGATGTTCCTTTGGTTTGAAAAGAGTCCCAAAATTTGGAACCTAAATTTACTTAAATAAGACTAACATATCAAAATAGAATCTTCTGTACTTTCAGGGTAATTTTTTGTACCGCATATACTCCTGCAACTAATCCGATAACAGGGCCGCTAAAGAGAATTGCAGCGTTCAAGAAAATGTCGTCTACAAAGCCGAAATCCGGCAGTCCTGCATATTTAATGAGCCACCAGTTTACTGTTCTGAACAGCCCAAATGAGACACATGAGGCAGCAAGGCCTATTATGACTCCGTTCATGACTATAGGGAGCCTAATGAGCGAGAGCCTGGCTCCAACGAGTTTCATCGTCTCCAGCTGCAGCCTTTTGCCGTTTATTACAAGTCTGTTTGTTGAATAGACTATGTAAAGAGAAATCAAAACGAGCACGATGGCGGCAGAAAAAACGTATTTTTTCAGAGTCTTCAGTGAATTCAAAGCCTGGTACACTGTCCCGCTCTGATAGACAATCTCGTCTACACCGGGAAGCGAGCTCAAGGCCCTGCTCAGTTTCCCCAGAGAATCAGGAGTCACATATTCATCCTTTAGGTTCAGGACAAAACTCTCAGGAAGCGGGTTATATTCAAGTACTTCCTTAAAATCCTCCCCTGTTTCCTTCAGAAAATCTTTTTCTGCAGCCTCCCGTGAAATAAACTTTGAAGACCTCACGCAGTAAAGTCCTTCAAATTTCTCCTTAAGCAGCAATTTGTCTTCCTCGGAGAGTCCATCCTTAAGGAAGACGTTAATGGCCACTTTTTCCTTGATCCTTTTTTCAAGCATACCTGAGAATTTTATGAGTATCAGGGAGCTGAGGACCAGCAAGACTGAAATACACGTCATAAAAAGCGACATTATGAACGACAATTTTGCTCTTCCAAAAGATCTGAAAGATTCTTGTATATATATATATGGTGACGACATCGGTTTTCGGAAAATTTTTTTAAAAATTCTTAACTTTTTTTAATTTTTTTCGGAAAAATACGATTTTTTTTCTAAAAACTCGACTCATCCACCCAGCGCTGGATCTGCCAGAATTTTGTAGATGGGTTTTTCTTCAGCGTGAGGCTGACTTTTCCGTCTGCCGACTGCACATCGGTAGGGCTAAAAGTGATGGTAAGATTGAAGCTCCTAACAATACTAGTCGAATCACCCGAAATGAGGAGTATATTATTCCAGATCAGGTCCAGGCGCTTTGAATTCTGAAACAGTCCGTATGTAGCCCTCATTTCGTCGTCCCTTCCCCAGGTAACATCAAAGCCCTTGTCATAATCCCTGTATGTAAATGTAAAATCGGGACTAAGCAATTGTCCATAGATTGTAGTGTCTCTCATTGTATAGGCATACTGCATATTCTGGAAGACGCCTTCGACCTTAGACTGGTCGGCAACGGGAGAACTTCCGGTATTCAGGTTCTCGTCCAAAGCCGGTGCGAACGGGTTAACGCATCCGGCCAGCCCCAGAAGAACGAGGCAATATGTTAAAATGCGTTTAATTTAGACTTCCTTTTAGTTCGCTCCAGCTGGGATATTGTTCATCCTTAATATCCATCCAGTAGCTTATGACCCACTGGAGTTTGCTGTCCCTGATCATAGTAAAATGCAGGTTGCCCTGATATAATTTAGGCTTCTGTTCATCCAAAAACGGCACAGTAATGGTGTACTTGGCCGAATAGGATGTGCTGTCGCCCTGAGGAATCAGTTCGGTTTTAGAAAAACTTAATGTGATTATCGAATTCTGCGGGACGGAGTTTATGAGGTTGTTAAAAAATTGCCCTTCGTCCTGCCTCGTCCAGTTCTGCAGTATGGAGTACCTGGAGACCGAGCCGGCAGAAGGAGAAAAAGAAAAAATCTTATCCGAAAAGCAGGCCAAGTAGTTATCCATCAGTTTATCCTTGAATGAGTTCTGCAGGTTCTGTAAAAGGATATCTGTGGTAGTGGCAGGCTGAAAGTTCCCCCTTTGCGTAATAGGGGGTTCTGAGCTTCTCGTATGGAAAACGTCACAGGAAGAGAGTGTAAGAAGGAGCAGTATGAAAAAGTATTTTTTCATGAAAATTTAATTTTCATTTGCAATAAGTTTTTTATTTGCGGGCTATGATAATAAGCCTTGGCGAAGATTCATTTGAAAATGCACCCCCTGCATAGTCACCGAACACTTTTGTGACCTTCAGGCCCGCCCTGCCTAAGGCGCCGAATATTTCATTATCGTTGTAAAGGCGCACAGATTCCACGTAGTTTTTTTCTCCCGAAGCGTTAATAAGCTTAATTTCCTTAACTACCCTTTTATCCCTTATAGAGCGCTTCTGTATTACGGTTCTGCCGTTTGCGCTGTCGCTCGTCTCGGGCACGAGGTTATTCTTCAGGAAAGAGATATTAAAATAATCAAAGACAAAGAACCCCTTTTCACAAAGCAGTTCACTGGCGTCGTGGAAAAGTGCAAAATTCTCGCTGTCGGAATCAAAGTAGCCAAAGCTGGTAAAAAGATTAATAATGAGTCCGAACTGTTTTTTTAATGCAGGACGCCTGACGTCCGCATTAAAAAAGTTAATACTAAGCCCCATCTCAAGGCTTTTCTTAAAGGCAGCCTTTAAGAGGTTGCGGCTTAAGTCGAAGCCTGTCACATTATAGCCCGCAGATGCAAAAAGGACCGAGTGCCTTCCGGCGCCGCAGGCTATATCGAGCACATCGCTGCCGGGGGCCAGTGAAACATTGTTAAGAATGAGCTTAAAAAGTCTGCGGGCATCCTCATCGTTGCGGTGTTTATAAACTTCGAGATATTCGCTGGAATCAAACCAGTCCTTAAACCATTCAGCCATATCAGATTGCGTTTCTTGAAATTACGGCCCTTCCTATGGTAGCTTCGTCTGTAAACTCCAGGTCGCCTCCGACAGGAATTCCGCGGGCAATACGGGAGACCTTTATGCCCAAAGGTTTAATGAGTCTGGCAAGGTACAAAGAGGTGGTTTCCCCTTCCGTGTCAGGGTTAAGGGCCAGGATCACCTCTTTAACTTCACTGTTCTCAAGGCGTCTAATGAGCTCTTTAATTTTAAGCGACTCGGCGCTTGTACCGCTAAGAGGTGAAAGCACGCCTCCAAGCACGTGGTAAAGGCCGTTATACTCGTTTGTTTTTTCTATAGCAATAACGTCGCTTGCCTCTTCAACCACACATATAAGGCTGTGATCCCTTTTGGGATTACGGCACACATCACATAGCTCCTCCACCGACAAATTAAAGCAGTTCTTGCAGAAGCGGATCTTGCTCTTCAGGTCGCCCAGAGCGCGCGTAAGATTCTCGACCTCGCTTTTATCACTTTTAAGGAGGTACATAGCAAGTCTCTGTGCCGTTTTTTTCCCTATTGTCGGCAGTTTGCTTAATTCATCAATTGCAATTTGTAAGGGTTCAGCTATCTGCACAATTAAAATCCTGGTATATTCATGCCCGGAGGAAGCATGCCTCTTGTGACTTTGGCCATTTCGTCCTCAGCCATTTTGCCAGCTGACTCCAGAGCTTTGTTTACGGCAGCCACAACAAGATCTTCTAACATCTCCTTATCGCCGCCTGAAATAACTTCACTATCTATGTTGACTGAAATAAGTTCTTTTTTTCCGTTAACCGTAGCTTTTACCATACCGCCGCCCGATTCCTCAGTAACGGTTTTATTGCCCAGTTCGTTTTGAACGCGTTCCATTTCGGCCTGCATCTTCTGTACCTGTTTTAGCATGCCCTGCATTCCGCCTTTCATTTTGCCTCCTGAATCTAAGATAAATTATACTTCCGGCCCTGGCTAAAGGCTCGATTTTTAAGTGTAAAATTTACAAAAAAATAAGAAAAAACACTAAACAGAAATTAGTATCTTTTCATTATTAACCGGTGTAATGATCTGCAGGTTCCCCGTAAAAAATAAGCCGGGAAAAGAAAAAGTTCTATTAAAATAAAATTTACGCCTGAGAATTCAGGCCGGAAGCCAGTGTTTAATTGCCTTTTATTCAGGGCCGGTTTCAGGGCAATAAATTATTTTACTCCGCGTTTCATTTTTCTTTTCTGAGCACCCTGTTGAGAATGCACGCCCTTTGGCTGAGTATGCACTCCTTTAGGCTGAGCTTGAGCAGCCTTGTGGTGCAGTTTCACCTCAAAAGGCAGGCCCTTGTTGAGCTTCACCTGGCTGTAGAGCATACTGATCACCTCAGTAGTTGAAACCCCCAGCTTCTTGAAGATATTTTCCACCTCGGATTTTAATTCCGGTTCAATTCTTGCTCTGATTGTTGCTGTCTTAGCCATATACGTCACCCCAGTTATTAATAAAATGTAGCCCGCTTCAGCGGCAAAGTCAAGGTTAGCAGGAGGATACTGGCTAAAAATGATAAAAATAAGCTGAATTTGGACAATAGAGCAAAAAGTTGGTATTTGACTTTGAACGCCTATTTCTATAATTTCGGGGCGTTAAACAATTTTTGTAATCAGGTCTTGAAATACAGCAAAAATATTGTTCAGGAAAAAAGCGGGAAGGTTGTCTTTCAGGCAAAAGAAGACAGTTCTATACTGATAGAATACAGGGATTCTGTAAGCCTCAGCAGCCGTACCGAAGCAAAGATCAAGGATTTGGGGGAAAAGCATTTAATCATTAATTCTTTTTTTCTGGACTACCTGAATGCCTATAATGTGCCTACGGGCTACAAGAAGGTTGAAGACAACAGCCTTGTGCTGCAAAAACACAGCACTTATCCGTTTTCAATTACAATTTCAAACATTATAGACAAGCGCACAAGTAAAATCTTTGACAAGCCGGATGGCACGTTTCTGGTTCTGCCTGTTTTTGAATACAGGTACGGGAGCTCTAAAGATAATCTTATAACCGAAAGCCATCTGATATCGCTTGATATTCTTCCGATAGAGGAACTGAAAGTAATTAAAAGGATCTGTACAAAAGTCAATGCTGTCCTAAAGTCTTACTTTGAAAGGAGAAACTCATTTTTAGCCGAGGTAAGCTGTTATTTTGGAAAAGATGAGGAGAAGATATTTATTGTGGATGATTTCACACCTGTCAGCCTGAAAGTCCTGCCGCTGGATCCGGGCCTAAAGAATATAAATCCCTACAAGATAAAGACATCAGCTGATTACAAGGATTACGCAGAATTTATTTTAAGCTTAACAAAATACTAGCATTATGACTAAGTACGGTTATTCCACAATTGGTGTTGTGTCCATTATCGTTTTTATACTGGCCGGAGCAGGAATTTTAATAAACAATAACTTCTTTAAGTTTTTTCTTATTGCCCTGGGCGCTCTGCTGCTTATATTTACGTTGTATTTTTTCAGGGATCCGGAAAGGGTCTCCCCAAATAAGGACAATGTTGCGGTTTCGCCTGCCGACGGGACTGTTCTGCTCGTAAAGGAAGTTTTTGACGACAGATACATTAAGGACAAAGCCTGGCAGATCTCGATCTTTATGTCGCCTTTGAACGTGCACGTTAACCGTATTCCGGTCAATGGCAAGGTTGAATACTTAAGGTACATACATGGCGAGTACCTGATTGCAAGCCACGACAAAGCCTCAGAGAAAAACGAGCGGGCCGAGTTCGGCATTAATTCAAAGTTCGGGAAGATATTCTTCACACAGGTTGCCGGATATGTTGCGCGCAGGATTGTCTATGAATTAAAGCCGGGCGACGATGTTAAAATGGGAGAGCGGTTCGGCATGATCCGTTTTGGCAGCCGTGTGGACGTTGTGGTCCCGAAACAATGGCAGGTGAAGGTAAAAAAAGGTGACAAAGTCACTGCCGGTCAAACAATTTTATTTGAGTATCAAAAGTAATGAGAAATATCAGAATAACGCGCTCTGTAATCCCTAACCTGTTTACCTCGCTGAACATGTTCAGCGGTTTTGTGTCAGTAATTTACTCCAGCGAACAGGATTACATAAAGGCGGCAATGTTTATAATTATTGGAGCCGTTTTTGACGCACTTGACGGAATCATGGCGCGTCTGACACATTCAAGCAGTGAGTTTGGAGTTGAGCTTGACTCTCTTTCTGATCTGGTTAGCTTTGGCGTTGCCCCTGCTTTTCTGATCTACCACTCCTATTTAAACCATCTGGGGGCTCTGGGCATCGTAATAAGCTCACTTCTGATGGTTTTCGGCGGGCTCCGCCTAGCACGTTTTAACGTGCAGCTCGTAGGCTTCGACAAATCATATTTTACGGGGCTGCCAATCCCCTCTTCAGCTATTACAATTGCGGCCTACGTTCTGGTATACTTCAACGGAAATTCCTATCAGGAGCCTTTCGATACATATATAATCCCGCTCGTCATATTGCTTTCACTGCTCATGGTAAGTAAGATCAGGTATGAGACTCTTCCGAAATTTTCAGGGAAAGGGATAAAAGAGAGGCCTTATTCTTTTGCATTTGTGGTAATTTCTCTTATAATTATTATTGCCACTGAAGGGAAAGCCCTCTTCTATGTATTTATTTTGATGATTCTTATTGGTATTTTCAGACATGCATTTTCACTGGCTTTCAGGACCGGCAAAGGGCACAAGGTAAGCCCTAAGGAAACAGCCGGCAAGAACTAAGAGATAAGCTGGACTGAAATGCGCCGAAAATACCTATTCCGGACAAAACAGTATAACAAATGAGGAAACAAATTGTATAAAGCGACTGTTATAGTAAAAAGAAGGCCTTCGATTGTTGATCCGCAGGGAAAAGCCGTCGAACAGGGCGCAAAAATGCTTGGATTCAATAACATACAGCAGACACGAATTGGAAAATATATTGAATTTTTTGTTAATGTGGATGACAGACAGACGGCAGAAAAAGAGCTTAATGAATACTCGACGAAGCTGCTTTCAAATCCGATAATGGAAGACTTTGAGTTTACTTTAGAAGAGGTGAAATGAAACCTAAATTTGGTGTAGTGGTGTTTCCGGGTTCTAATTGTGACCATGACGCATATTACGCTTTGAAAAAAAAGCTTGGATACGATGTTACTTTCCTCTGGCATAAAGACAGGGATTTAGAGAACAGCGATGCCATTATTCTGCCGGGAGGCTTTTCCTACGGCGACTATCTGAGGACCGGCGCAATTGCGCGGTTTTCCCCTATTATGGAAAAAGTAATTTCCTTTGCTCAAAACGGCGGCATTGTAATCGGCATATGCAACGGATTCCAGATACTGCTTGAGGCAGGTCTGCTTCCCGGCGTTATGGTAAAGAATAATTCACTGAAATTTGTCTGCAAAGATGTATATCTTAAGGTTGAAAACCCGGATACTATATTTACAAGTTTTCAGGCTGAAAAAAGAGCCTTAAAAATCCCTGTAGCACACGGCGAGGGTAATTATTTTGCCGAGACGGATACACTGAAGGAGCTTGAGGAGAATAATCAGATAGTTTTCAGATACTCTTCAGCCGATGGCCTGGTTTCAGAAGAATTAAATCCCAATGGAAGCCAGCTTAACATAGCCGGAATCATAAACAAGCGCGGCAACGTGCTGGGCATGATGCCTCATCCTGAAAGGGCCTGCGATCCCCTGCTCGGGAAGACTGACGGAACTTTTATATTTCAATCAGTAGCTGAACACATGGTGAACGTTTAGCAAAAATCAACCGAGGGCTGCAGTAATGCGCTGATTCAAGGAACAAAAACCGGAACTGCCGCCATATAAAAATAACTTACAAGTTAAGGAACTAAGAATTATGTTTGGTAATCTTGGCGCTGGCGAAATAATACTTATAGTACTGGTAATACTAATATTTTTCGGACCTAAAAAAATCCCCGAGATTGCACAGGGAATCGGTAAAGGAATGCGGGAGTTTAAAAAAGCAATGCGTGACGTGGAAGATGGCTTAAAAAACGACACGGCTCCTGCCCCTGCAAAAACTCTTGAGCCAAAATCTGAAGGTGTACAGATTCCTGCAATACAGAAAGAGCAAACCAAAGCTCCCGAAGAAAAATAAGACGAAGATATTTGCAAGAAAAAATATATCTTTTCAGAAGCAGGCAGTTTTAATTTATTAACTGGGGTATACTGCGAAGTGTTTTACCTTTTGCGGTATTTCCAAATCAAACAAAACGAGGCAAAAAGATGTTTGGCAATTTAGGGACCGGCGAAATAATAATTATTGTCCTGGTTATTCTCATATTCTTCGGGGCAAAGAAGATTCCGGAATTGGCACAGGGTGTCGGTAAAGGGATGAAGGAATTCAAGAAGGCGCTGAAGGATGTTGACGAGGATGTAAAGAGCACCCCGGAAAACAAAGAAGAGAAAAAATCCTGATTTTCATTTCCCGATTATGACATCAGACTCAATAGAATATAAGAACTACTTCGAAAAAATCGAAAAGCTGAAAAAGGGAGAGCTTTCTCTTAAAGAGAACGTGCTTTATTTCCTCGACAGGATCGAAAAAGAAAAACATCTTAATGCATTTAATTTTGTTTTTCATGAAGATGCTCTCCTGCAGGCAGAAAAAGTTTCAGCAAAGATTAAGCAAGGCTCCTTCGGGAAGCTTGCAGGGATGGTTATAGCCATAAAGGACGTTCTGGCCCTTAAGGACAGGCCTCTTACCTGCTCTTCCGGCATGCTGAAGGATTTCACCTCTTTATATACTGCAACGGCAGTAAAAAAACTTATTGAAGAAGACGCAATAATTATTGGCAAGACTAACTGTGACGAGTTTGCCATGGGCTCCTCAAATGAAAATTCCGCATTCGGACCGGTCTTAAATCCAGCCGACACATCACGCGTCCCGGGCGGCTCCAGCGGCGGGGCGGCAGCAGCCATGGCAGCAGGGCTGTGTGACGTTTCAATAGGCACCGATACCGGAGGATCCATACGCCAGCCGGCATCATTCTGCGGCGTTATGGGACTGAAACCAACTTATGGCAGAGTATCCAGGTTCGGGCTAACCGCCTTTGCTTCATCTTTTGACTCCATAGGCCCCATCGGGAAAGACATCAGAGATATAGCTCTTGTTATGGAAGTAATTTCGGGCCGTGACATCAACGATGCAACAAGTGCAAGAGCAGAAGTCCCTGAGTATTCAGGTCTTCTGTCTGAAGTGGATATTACCGAAGATGGCTATTCGGGGAAGCCGCGCATCGGAATTCCAAAGGAATACTTTTCTGAAGGCTTAAATGACGAGGTTAAAAGTGTAATTGAAGGTGTGATTTCAAAGTTAAAATCGCACGGCTTTGATGTCCGGGAAGTAAGTCTTCCCAATACTCCCTATTCAATTGCTACATATTATATCTTAACTACGGCTGAGGCATCCTCAAATCTTGCCCGTTTTGACGGAGCCAGATACGGCTTTAGAAGCCCTGAGAGCCGCACACTTCAGGATATGTACACCGATTCAAGGTCCAAGGGGTTCGGAACCGAGGTGAAAAGGCGCATTATGCTCGGGACCTACGTTCTTTCAGCCGGCTATTATGATGCCTATTACAGGAAGGCACAAAAGGTGCGCAGGCTTTTGAAGAATGACTTTGACAGGGTTTTTAGTGAAACAGATTTGATCTTAACCCCCACAGCCCCGACAACGGCGTTCAGGCTGGGAGAGAAATCGAGTAATCCCCTCGAAATGTATTTAAACGATATCTACACCACTTCGGCAAATCTTGCAGGCATTCCAGGAATTAGTTTACCTGTAGGGTCTGACAGCCAGGGTTTGCCCATTGGAATGCAGCTCATGGCCAATCAGTTTGATGAATTGACGATTATGAAGATGTGCCGTTATATATCTGAAGAAATTTAACTTTGTGATAAAAAAATCTCTGCCTTCGAAAGAAAACACAGACGAAGAATACTCCCTGTCCGGAATTATCAGACAGAAATAAAGCTTTTTTTAATTCAAGCCTTTGAGCTAATTAAGCCTCCCCTGATACTGAAGCATCGACTTAATTTCAAGGTATTTGTCTTCAGCATCGCTGTAGCTTGAATATTCAAATCTTTTTATCTTTTTGAAAAGATAAAGAATATACTTTTTCATTATAACTAAATACTTGCCGTCATTTCTGACAAGCTTAACAGAGGTGCTTCTGAAATAGTAATAATGCAGAATTTCAGATCCCCCCTTTTCCACACCAGCTGCTACCTCACTCATTACTCCCCTCAAAAACTAGTGAATTGGTTAATTTAATAATAAAACATGAACCGGCTGCTTTCCCTTTAGTAAATTAGTATTTATTGAATAAAATGCAAGAAGATATTCTTACATGGACTATTTTTTTTCAAAATAAAATTTCTCTTGATGTAAATCACCCTGGCCCTGCTCTTCTTTATGCGGAGCCTTAAAATGCAGTGCTGCAAGGGATAAGTGCACTACCGGGAATTGAATATCAGAAGGGGCCCAGGATGAAGATTAAGCCCGGTTTTTATAAGAATCCGGGAGTTTTTCGTCCCAATCACTGCGCAGAACCTTTAGCATTTATGTCTGATAATCATTATCTTTACTGAAATCAAATACAAGTTTGTTATACATAATAAGGGAAACAAAATGAGTATACTTGTTGATAACAAAACACGTCTTGTAGTTCAGGGAATAACCGGGGGTGAAGGCTCATTCCACACACAGCAAATGGTTCAGTATGGTACCAATGTAGTGGCTGGAGTAACACCCGGAAAGGGAGGACAGAAATTTGATAATATTCCGGTTTATAACACAGTTGAAGATGCAGTTAAAGCGCAGAAAGCAAATGCATCAGTGATATTTGTTCCGCCTGCATTTGCAGCAGATGCCATTCTGGAGGCTGCACAGGCCGGTATTAAACTGATCATCTGCATTACCGAGGGAATTCCTGCCGCAGATATGGTCAAAGTATACAATTCCATAAAAAACAAGGATGTCCGCCTTATCGGTCCGAACTGCCCCGGGGTCATTTCACCTGGAAAGGCAAAGATCGGTATTATGCCCGGTTTTATCCATAAAGCCGGTAAAGTAGGCGTTGTTTCACGCAGCGGCACTCTGACTTATGAAGCCGTAAAGCAGCTGACTGACCTTAAGATCGGGCAGTCTACATGCGTTGGAATAGGAGGAGACCCCGTTGTTGGTTCCCAGTTTATTGATATAATCAAACTTTTTAATGAAGACGCCGCAACCGAAGGCATAATAATGATCGGTGAAATCGGCGGAAGCGCAGAAGAAGAAGCGGCTCAGTACATAAAGAAATTTGTTAAAAAACCAGTTGTCGGTTTTATTGCAGGGCGTACCGCGCCGGCAGGCAGAAGAATGGGACACGCAGGCGCCATCATCTCCGGCGGCAAGGGCACTGCAGCTGAAAAGATGGCAGTTATGAAAAAAGCAGGAATTAAAGTCGTTGAATCCCCTGCAGAAATTGGCATTACAATGCAGAAGGCTTTAGAACAGGCAAAGCAGGTTTCTAAATCGCCCTTAAAGAGTACTCCCAAAGGCGGCCTGAAGGCAAAACCTGCAGCAAAAGCTAAGACTGCTGTAAAAGCTAAGGCAGCAGTAAAAGCACCGGCGAAACCTAAAACTGTCTCTAAGGCCAAAACAGCCTCAAAAGCCACGGCAAAGCCCAAAACTGCGGTAGTTGCCAGGGCAAAGTCAAAGCCGGCAGGACAAGCAAAGAAAGCCTTAAAGCCTAAAGCAGTTTCAAGAAAGAAATAAGCGACCTATAACAAAAAGAAGAAACCTATATAAAAAGGAGTTAATTTGACTAACAGGACACTTGCCATATTGAAGCCTGATTGCGTCAGGAAGGATCTTATTGGTGAAGTAATTACAAAAATCACTGAAGCTGGTTTTAAGGTAAAAGCGATGAAGATGACGCGCCTGACAAAAGAATCAGCTGAAGGCTTTTATGAAGTACATAAAGAGCGCGGGTTTTTTAACGACCTCGTGCAGTTTATGATCTCCGGCCCATGCGTTCCGATTGCGCTTGAAAAAGAAAATGCAGTTGCCGATTTTAGAAAACTGATCGGTGCAACCGATCCGGCAGAAGCAGCCGAGGGCACAATCAGAAAGCTCTTTGCCGAGAGCAAGCAGTTCAATATAGTGCACGGTTCTGATTCGGACGAGAATGCAGCAAAGGAAATTGCGCATTTCTTTTCAAGAAAAGAATTATTGGAAAATTATAACGACTGATGCCTCTTAAACGCTGGAAGAAAATTTCCGAAAGAACAGTAATAAAAAATGACCATTGGAGTTACCGCCTGGATGAGTTTCAAATTGAAGGCGGCAGCCGCGGGGAATATCACTATGTACACACCTGCGGCTCTTCGATGGTCATTCCGTTTACTGATGGAGGCAGGATTTTGATGGTAAAGCAGTTCAGGTACCTGAACCAGAAGGAAAGCCTTGAATTTCCCTGCGGCTCGGTTGAAGAAGGATTGACAGCTGAAGAGAATGCCATCAAGGAATTAAGAGAAGAAACCGGATTTACGGCCGAAAGGCTCGAAAAAGCCGGCGAATTTTCTCCCTATACCGGTGCAAGCGATGAAATGTGCACGGTTTTTATTGCACGCGGACTCTCCCCTGCCCCCCTGCAGGCGGATCTGACAGAGGAGTTTGAGCTTGTAGAGAATACGTACTCCGAAATTGAGGAGCTCATTGAAAGTAATTTCATCTGGGACGGATTAAGCCTTTCGGCATGGATGCTTGCAAGAAAGTATTTAACAAAATAATAGTATACAAATTCACTTTTTTTTAGTTCTTTTAGAAGGCTCATTCAACATGAAAATTTGGCTTTATGTTTTTGTTTCAATATTCATTACATCTGTTATTTATCCGGCAGTACCTTCACAAAAAAATAAAACAGTTGCGGGAGCGGACGTACTGCTGGCCAAACGCATGAATCTTATTAAGGGCAAACGGCTTGGCATTGTTACCAACCATTCTGCCCTGCTTTCAAACGGGACACACCTGGTAGATACACTTTTCCACAGAAAAGACGTTAAAATATCGGCTCTCTTCGGCCCGGAACACGGCATAAGGGGCGATGCTCCTGACGGCACAACAATATCACACGGCAAAGATGCAAAAACGGGTCTTGAAGTCTACTCTTTGTATGGAAAAGTCTATAAACCTACAAAGGATATGCTTAAGGATGTTGATGTACTTATTTATGACATCCAGGACGTGGGAGCCAGGTTCTATACGTTTATTTCAACACTTTTTTATACCGTACAGGCCGGGGCTGAGAACAATATTCCTGTAATTGTGCTGGACAGGCCAAACCCGATTACAGGCATTAAGGTTGGCGGCCCCATAAGGAAAGAAGAACTTTCATCATTCGTAGGCATAGCTCCTATTCCAGTTATGCACGGGCTTACAATAGGCGAGCTGGCCACGCTTTTTAACGAATCAGGTATGCTGGGAAAAAATCTTAAGGCTAAACTGACCGTTGTTAAGCTGGAGAACTGGAAAAGAGATTACTACTACGATGAAACAGGCCTAAAATGGGTAAGGCCTTCACCAAATATTCCCGATCTTGAAACCGCAATCGTTTACCCCGGCATGTGCCTTATTGAAGGGACAAACGTTTCGGAAGGGCGCGGCACACATAAGCCTTTTCTTACCTTCGGAGCTCCTTTTATAAATTCCGAAGAGCTGACCAGTGAGTTAAAGAAGCTGGGGATTAAAGGGGCCGAATTTGAGAAAGCAGAATATAAACCGGTTGAAATACCCAATATGGCCAGCCAGCCCAAGTTTCAGGGAGAGAATGTAAACGGCCTTCAGATCAGGGTAACCGATAGGAATGAATTTGAACCGGTGCAGTTCGGCATAAAGCTGATCTATGCCGTGCATAAGCTTTATCCCGGTAAATTCAAATTCAGCGATGCGAGATTTGACCGCCTCTCGGGAGACAAGTCTATAAGAGAAGAAATCTTAGCAAATAAAACTGCCGATGAGATAATTAAAGGCTGGCAGAAGGAATTAAATCAGTTTAAGGGATTAAGAAAGAAGTACCTGCTTTATTAGTCCCGGCAATTTATCTGAAACAATACCGGATAATATAATGTTTAACTGACCGGAAAACCCGTGGATGCACAGAAAGAAAGAGAAAGAACGGATTTTTGAGGTCATCCGGATTTTGTAAAATTTTTAAGGAATTGGTTAAATGAAAAATATCTTTTTATTATTGTTTATTTCACTTTTCGTTTTCGGCTGCGGGAAAAAAGACGAAAATAAACAGACTGCCGCAATGAATGATACGTCTTCCGTACTGAAAACAGTGCCTGACGATGCACCGCCTAAAGATGTGAACCTGGTTTATATGCTGAAGAAGGATCAGCACCTTTCCTATAAGCTTACGAGCACTTCTTCACAAACACAGTCTGTTGTATCCGACACAACATTAAAGCAGGTTGCAAAGCAGACGGTATCATACATTATCGATATGGATGTCAGAGAAGTAGACAATGATAACGTCATGGATATAAAAGCCACAATCAAATGGGCAAAGCTTGACGGTGAGGCTAACGGACAGAAGCTATCCTATGAATCGGGGAAACTGAAAGATCCCAAGGAAATTGCAAAGTTCGTTGATTATGAAGCCGTGCTCAACAATCCGTTCTACTTCAGAATGAACCCCAAGGGAGAGATTCTTGAGATCTACCGCGTAGACAAAATAGTGGACAAATACCTGGAAATTCAGGGAATAAAAGATTCAGTTAACAATGAACAGAAGCACCAGTTCCAGGGAAATATCTCTGAAGGGGCCTTAAAGCCTCTTATCCAGCAGGTATTCAGGACACTGCCGCAGAATAAAGTAGCAAAGGATTCGACCTGGCACTTTGACTATCCCAGCAGAATGGGAGTATTTGATATTAAGAATATAGCGCAGTATAAGCTGGTCAATTTTGAAAAAATGCTGAGCAACGACAATAAGCTGGCCGTAATTGAGGCAGGATTGCAGATTGTCCCTAAAGGAAAAAATAAGGTAAGCGACAGGGGCATTGATTACGATTTTAAGAACCCTGAGGCTCAGGGAAGCGGAAAGATCTATTTTAACTTTTCAAAAGGCTGCGTGCAGAATTCCAAAACATCCACAAAGATGAAGATGTCTGTTACAGTAAAGACTTCAAGAGGCCCGCGCGGCCCTATGAAGGCTGTAAGAAATGACGACATGGAAACCACAAACTCGCTTCAGCTGATCGGATCATAAAAACAGAAAAGGTCATTTGAAATTAAAAAAAAGGGACTTTACAGCTCAATGCAGTAAAGTCCCTTTTTAGTTTACTTCGTTAGTAAAAAATCAGTTGCTTCCCTGAAGTTCAAATTCCTTTCTTTTTTCACCTGCTGTTTTTTTAGAAAGCAGAGAATCCAGAGCAAAGGCACCAGCGCCTTTAACCGCAATTACCATTACGATGGCAAAATAGATTAAATGGTATTCAAAACCCTCACCTTTTGCGGTTCCTGCCCAGTTCATAAAAAATCCGTTATGGATGTGTGCTGTAAAAACGGCAACAATCATTGTCACAGCAAGGCCGAAAGCAGAGACCCTGCTAAAGAGTCCCAGGACAAGGAGTATTGCGCCGACTGATTCAGCCAGTACGGCCAGGACTGCCAGATATGGAGGTATTCCAAGGTAAGCAGAGAATGTATTTAATGTGGTCTGGAGCCCAGCTCCCCCAAACCAGCCCAGGAGTTTCTGAGCCCCATGCGGGAAAATTGCTATAGCGGCGATAATCCTCAAAAACAGGAGTGAATAATTGTTTTCATCTGTATTAAAAAGTTTGTTAATTGACCTGGATAACATGTATTGAACCTTTCTTTATTATATATTTTTAGTGTTATAACACACACATTGTTAAATTTTTTTATTTCCCGTGGGGGTAAATTTTCTCACAAATTTCAGAGAGCTGAATTATTTCTGCTTCCGATAAGGAATCCCGTAAATATTTATTCAGCGAATCGACCTCAGGCCCCATATTCTCGATAAGAAGAAGCCCCTTTTTTGTAATTTTGGTTATAGAGAGTCTCCTATCCTCAGGAGAATTTTCCCTTAAAATAAGGTCCTGCTTCTCAAGATTGTCTATTATTCTTGTAACGTCAGGTGCCTGGTCGATCATTCTGACGATTATTTCGCAGCGCGGATAACCCTCGGGGTACGCTCCCCTTAAAATGCGGAGGACGTTATACTGTGCACTGGTAATACCGGAGGCCTGGCATACGTCATCCATCTTTTTCTTAATGAAGTTGTTTGCCAGGAACAGGTTCAGCAGCGCTTCGTGCTCTATACCCGTGAATTTATCCTGCTTTAGTCTTTGTTTAAGCTTTTCGCCCATTAGAGTTATTTTTCCGTGTTACGACACACAAATATAAATTATTTTAATTCAATTGTCAAATCTTTCTTAAGAAAGACGCTGATGAAACTTTCTTAGGCCGGAGGCAGAGTCAATTAAAAATTAAAAGTAAGATAAAGGAAAAATTAAAAAAGGGAAAGTCCGGATCCGGTACTATTCCCTTTTTATCTTAAACTGAATTAATCGCTGTTTTTCTTACCGAAGAGTTTATAGAGGCCATAACCTGCAATTGAAAGACCTATAAGGCCTCCTGTAGTTTTAAGAACCTTTGAATTGGCGAGGTTTTCAAGCTGAACGCCGCTTCCAGTCTGCTTTAATTCCTTTTCACTATATATGGAATCCATAAATTCAAGCCTGTCTTTATAGGACTTGAAAGTAATAATAAACTGTGCCCCCTCGGTCGTAGGGGTGAATTTTACGGCACATTTTTCAGGATCTATGTCATCCGGTTCTTCCATATTCTCAAATTCCCATTTTCCCCTGAAAACTGCGTAATTGACGACGCTTTTCTTCTCACGAGAATAAAGAGGATCCTGGAAGACGAGCATTTTTTTTCCCTCGGCATCCGTATTAGTCTGGGGCTGGAAATTCTCCTGGTTCTCACCCGCCCTGCTCATAGAATCTGAATTGCCGCTGTTCTTCTGTTCCAACATATCATTGCTGTCTGGCACTTAAACTGACTCCTTAAATCAAATTATGGATTAATACACAAATTTACTCAAAGTTATGCGTTAAGTAAAACCTAAAATCAGTACAATTAAAAATTATAAATTAAAAATTAAAAAGTAAAAGGTCAGAACACGGAGCAAATCTAAGAAAGAGAACAATTAAAGCAAAGGCAGAAAGTAGTCAGATACTTTCCGCCTTTCTTTAATCCATAGGTGAAGGTCTGTAAGAACCTTTATGATCATATTATCGGGTATTCATCTTCAAATGTTTTCTTGCCTATGATATAAAAAGCCGTTAAACCAGCTGCAATCAGAACAACTAATGACGCTATAATTATGAACCACATGACACGTTATCCTTTCATGTTATACAATCCGCTGCACAAAAAAATGCCGGAATTGAAGAATAACATTTTTGTCTCTTGCTATTTGATAAACCGGAGAAAAATTCCAGGCTCAAACTATGTTTTAATTCCCTGGGCTAATATATATTATACTGCAATGAACAGTGGCATTCAATCCCATTTTTAAGCCTAAAGTGGGTAGGTAAATGACTTGCCCGTGCATAAAATTGTGATATATTTTACTGCTGTAATTTATTCTTCAAAAACGTGAGCTTTTTTACTATTATCCGTCAGAATTTAATGGCATCTCAGCTGAAAATTAGTAAATTAAAATAGTATAGAGGCTCTCGTACTCTGGTTATTGTCCGTTAATATTATTGTTCTTTTAAATACAAATTGAATAATTAACAGCGAGGGGAGTAGATGAAGATAAGAAGACAGTATGCCCTGCACAGAGATCACTCTCTCGATACCTATCTAAAGGAAATTGGTAAAGCAAAACTTATCTCCTCAGAGGAAGAACTACAGCTTGTCATGAGGATAAAGAATGGTGATAAGGATGCAATTGACGCACTTATAAAATCGCACTTAAGGTTTGTAGTCAGCGTAGCCAAGCAGTATCAAAACCAGGGCCTTTCCCTGCCCGATCTTATCAGTGAGGGAAACCTGGGATTGATCAAAGCCGTAGAAAGGTTCGATGAGACCCGCGGATTCAAATTCATTTCTTATGCTGTATGGTGGATCAGACAGTCAATACAGCAGGCCATTTCAGAACAGGCCAGGATCGTAAGGCTTCCGGCCAACAGGATTGGCGACCTGAACAAGGTCTTAAAGACAGCCAATACAATGGAGCAGAAAATGGAGCGCAAGCCCAGTATGTCGGAACTGGCAAACGAGCTTAATATGCATGTTGAGGATATTGACAGCATCATGGAAAATTCCGGACGCTATGTCTCTCTTGATATGCCCGTCTTCCAGGACGACATGAACAACAGCAGCCTGATGGATACGATCCCTCTTGAAGGTGACGCGCTGCCGGACTTTTCAATTATGAAGGAATCGCTTAAAAAGGACCTGCGCCTTGCCTTAAAAGGGCTTTCTGAAAGAGAGGCTTTAATTGTAAAATGCTATTACGGGATTGACCGCGATACGCCTCTTACACTTGAGGAGATCGGAGACATGCTGGGTCTTACAAGAGAAAGAATAAGACAAATTAAGGATAAAGCGATCAGGAAACTGAAAATCAGATCCAACAGCGCTTCAATCAGAATGTATTTAGGTTGATGAAAATAGGGCAAGAGCAAGGTGATTTTTACCCCTTACTCTTGCCTTTTCTTTTTTTTATCAGCTGGCTTTGGACCTGATGTTATGCTTTTCATCATCCTTCTGCACATCTTCGGGTTTGATCTCTTTTGTTTCAGTCTGCAGTTTTACGGCATGCGCTGAGGGTTGAATGCCTGCTCCGGCCCTTACTGCATAGACATATGTCAGAATAGCTCCAAGGAATAGGATCTGTGAGGAGTAGTAGATCCATACTAATAGAACGGCAAGGCTTCCTGCAGCGCCGTAGGTGGAACTGATTGAACTGCTCCCCAGGTAGAGCCCAATCAGATATTTCCCGACCTGAAAGAGCACAGCTGTTACCAAAGCACCAAAACGAACCTCCTTCCATGTCAGCTCAACATCAGGAAGCACCTTATAAATAAGTGCAAATAGCGCAAAAATGACGCCCAGGCTGATAACAATATTTATTATCTGAAGCACAAAGACCGGAATAAACCCGAGCTTTGTCATGAACTGGTTCAGGGCCGTAAGAGCGGCACTGATGAGCAGCGAGACCAGAAGAAGAAAACCCATTGCAACAACAAGCGCAAATGAGACAAGACGGGTTTTGACAAAGCCCCAGATGGCATTCGAGGGAACGGACTTTACCTTCCAGATGATGTCAAGCGAATCCTGCAGCTCTATAAAAACCGCTGTAGCTCCTATTCCCAGTGTTACCACACCCAGAATTGTAGCCAGAATTCCGGCACTGGAGTTATAACTCTTTTGAATTGCAGTCTGCATCAGTTCTGCGCCCTGTTGTCCAACAAGCCCCCTCATCTCCTCGTTAATTCTGCCCGCAGCGGCATCAGGTCCGAATACCAGGCCTGCTACAGCAATTGCAATAACCAGAAGCGGGGCCAGAGAAAAGACAGTATAATAGGCTAGTGCCGCCCCAAGTTTTGGAGTTTTATTGTCGCTGTATTCATCTATTACCTGTTTTGTTACCTCCCAGGCTCCCTTGAAACTAAATTTCATATTTCCCTACCCTTTCTAAATGACTGAAAAATGGCATTAATAAATAGTTACGGAATAGAGGTTTATTTTTCAAGGCAGGAAGAAATGGCAGAAAGAAAGAGATCGCCGGCTGCAGCCGGATTTTACGAAAAGCGGTAAATGACGCTTGCCAATGAGAATTCTTTTGGATAACTTTTCCTTAACAATTTATAAATACTATGAACTGGCAGAATTTCATACTCCGTCTGGAAAAGGAATTCAGAATAAGCGGCGCTGAACTGGAGAAGAAAACCTCCATCAGCAGAAGCGTTATCTACAGCCTTAAGAAGGGCTCCACCTTAAGACCCCGTCAGACTACAATAAGAAAGCTCGAAGAGGCTCTGGACATTAAGATTGATGATTCAGACACTAACAGAGTCCGTTATACACAGAACGTTTCACATAAAAACCTGGAACTCTTCAGAATCGACGGCAATGAATTCCCTATAGTCAGTGAAATCCTTTCAGGGCAGGATATATTTCACCCGCAGAACATCATCGGGACAATCAGGCTTCCCTATACACAAAAGACAAACTGCTTTGCAATAATGGCCGAAAGCGGAATGGACGGCATTTTAAACAAGGGGGATAAAGTCCTTATTGATATTGAAGCAGGATACGCCAACGGTTCAATTGTCGCCTGCAGGCTGAAGGCGCAAAAACAGTTTATCAGGTACTACCGCAAACTCCCCGGAGAGTGGGTACAGTTCTATTCGCCTGACTTCAACGAGGAGCCCATTACTGCAAAGCAGTCGGAAATTGAAGCTATATACCGCGTGGTATTCTTAATTAAGTATTTCCCTACTGGGGCCTGAGGCCTTACCTTGTAAAACTGAAACCAGCCATTATGGACCAGGATTTTTCCGAGAAAATGTCGTTAATAAGGTTTTCTTTGGAATAACCTGTCCTTAAATATACCTCAACATCCTCAGTTACATCGTAGCCGATTTTAAGCAGGATACGGTTTTCATAATTTAATGACGAATAGTTCAGAGTTGCGGCTTCTTCATAAGAGGCGCTCTTACGGACTTTAATATTGTGCCAGAAGTAGTCAGCCATAAGCATAACTGATATGTTTTCTTCAGGCATTATCCCGGCCATAAATCTTACCATCTGCTCATATGAAGGAAATTTTGTACTTCCTGAATTTACAAGGAGGAAATGGTACTGAAAGGTAAGGATACTTTCCTCAGAGTACGTAAAATTAAGTTCAGGCCCGATTTTCCAGCCCGGAAGAGAGCTTTCCTTTTGCGGGGCTATTTTGCCTGGCAATTCCCTTATGGTAAAGAATTCCGCATAGATCCCCTCTTCGCCATTAACCGGGCCTAAAAGAGAATTCCCTGCCGACAGTTTCAGTGACAACAGGTCAGTTGTCTGCCTGTTCTCAAAGTTTATTATCTGTCTAAAATAGCCGGGGCTGAGGCGTAAAGTTACTTCAGAAGGAAGGCTATAAGTAACATCCCCCTGAAGGCTTAAAAGGTCGTGAGTAATAAGAGGCTTATAAGAGTTATACAGGTTTCTTTTAGCCGCTGCCGTAAAGCCCAGGCCCAATACTTCTGTTTCATAAAAATACCCCGCCTGGGCGCCCATTTTTACAGATCTGAGGGCAGTTTCAACGCCTGACCATTCGGGCCTAAGCCTGAGGTTAGCATTAAAAGAGCCGTTCCCGGCATCCGGGTAGTTATATGAGAGTTCCCCTTCTGCCCGCAGAAGGATATCTTCCTCGCCCTTAAGAGCCGGGTTATGGTTGTTAAAATACCCGGCTTCCAGGTCCAGCCTTGAGTTTAGCTGGCAGAAGGCAGCGCCGGAGAACAGGACAAGTCCTGCAATAAAAATAACGGCGAGCCTCATCTAGAGCTGCCGGTTTTGCTTAAAAGCATATTTCTGTAATCTTCCAGGCTTCGTTTTAGATCCTTGAGCAAATTGAAGTACGCGTTAAGAGAAAACTTTTTCCCCGAAGTGTCGATTATCGTCTTCAGGCTTCGCTCAATTTCGCGTGAGCGTTCCGGATTGAGCTGGCTAAAAAGTAAAGCCTGCGACTGGATCATATCAGTCGTATTTCTTTGAGCCGAAGAGCTTTCATAGCCGGGGAAAACGTGCGAATCCTTTTCACCGGAAACGCCTGCGACAGTTGAATTATTTACTTTTCCCGCCGGATGGATTCCCCTTTCCATCTCAGCTTCCTGAAGGAACTTGTGCGTCTTTTTCCGGAGCTTGAGAACCTGTTCGGTTTCCCTGTATACAATATTCACCTGGTTAAGCTGAGTCTCAGTTTCATTTAAGGCCGTCTTCAGATAAGCGTCATAAATATCCTTTTCCTTTCCGCTTAAGCCACTGATTTCCAGAGACTTAATTCTGCCCGGATCAGAAGAGAACTTCGGCATATAAGGCATTACAGCAAGCTTTTTGCCCATGAGAAGCAGTATCTCGCTATCTATGGAGCTGATTTCCTGTGAATTCTTTGCCGCTTTTTTACGGCTTTGAAGCTTCTCAAGGTTTTCCCCGTAAATTGAGTTAAGAGAATGTTTTACGGCCTCAAGCTCTGTGAAAATATTCTGCACTTTTTTCTGCTGATGTTCGATTTGCGAGGAAAGGTTAATGGAGTTGGACATGAGGCTTGTAATTTTATTCCTGTCGGCGCTGCTTTTCTTTTTTTCGTAATCTATCTGTCTTGCCCTGTCACTCAAGGAATTCTTCAGCACTGTAAGAATCGAGTCCTCCTGCTGAAGTTTTTCAGCAAGATAGTTGTACTTTTTTTCCAGTGACTGAATGTCCTGTGCCTTCAGATTGCAAAAGGTAAAGAGCAAAGCAGCAAGGTATACAAATATCATAAAATTTTTCATAAGAGCCCAAATTTTTCAAGTTTATAATAAAGTACGCTAGTACTTATTCCAAGAATTTTGGCCGCGCGATTTTTAACCCCGCCGGCTTTTTTCATTGCATCTGTAATCATATTTTTTTCAAGTTCATAGAGGGCATCTTCAAGTGGAAGAGCCTCATAAGGAGCCTTAAGGGGGTTATTTCCGCACAGGTAATGCCCTATTAGTGAAGTATCAATTTCCTCTGCCGTGGAAATTACAAAGAGCCTTTCAATTAAATTTTCAAGTTCACGTATATTTCCGGGCCAGGAATAGTTAAGCATGAGGCTTAGGCCTTCATTAGAAATAGTTTTGAAGGGCTGTTTATACCTTTGGCTCTGCCTTTTGAGGAAGAAATCCGCAAGGAGCGGTATATCTTCTTTTCTTTCCCTTAATGGAGGAAGTGTTACCGGAATCACGCTCAGGCGGTAGTAAAGATCCTGCCTGAATTTCTCTTCCTGAATCATTTTCTTGAGGTCGCGGTTTGTAGCAGCAATTATTCTGACATCTGTCTTAATTGTAACTTCCCCGCCCACGCGTTCAAATTCCCCTTCCTGAAGAACCCTCAGAAGTTTTACCTGCATCGAAGGAGAAACATCGCCAATCTCATCTAAAAACAATGTGCCGCTGTCGGCAAGCTCAAAGCGCCCTTTTTTAAGCTTATATGCTCCGGTAAAAGATCCCTTTTCATGGCCGAAGAGTTCGCTTTCAAGCAGATTCTCATTTAAGGCGCCGCAATTTATTTTAATAAAAGGGTTTAGGCTCCTGTTACTTTTCCTGTGGATTGCCCTTGCAATGAGTTCTTTCCCCGTTCCGCTCTCCCCCTCGATAAGAACTGTGGAGTCGCTGAGGGCCACCTGGTCAACAATGGAAAATACACTTTTCATCGGGGCCGAATGGCCAATTATCTCTTCGTAGCCGCGGCTTATCTCATCGCTTAAGAGCCGGTTTTGTTCCATAAGAAAAGTAATCTTGCTCGTACTGGTATATTTTTCAAAGAGTTTTTTGACTCTTATCCGCAGTTCCTCGGGAGCAAAGGGTTTGGTCAGGAAATCGGCTGCTCCAAGCTTTATTGCTTGTACAGCCGATTCCACTGTACCAAATGCCGAGATCATGAGGACCTCGGCTGAGGGGTTAATCTCCTTAAAGCGTCTCAGGACCTCAATTCCATCCATAGGTTCCATTTTCAGGTCAATAACTGCAACTGGAATAGAGTCTTTCCTGAAGAATTCCTCCGCCTCGGGGCCGCTGCTGAATGCATGGACCTCGTAGCCTTCGCGTGAAAGGCTTTCAGTTATACCAAGCCTCATTATATCATTATCTTCAACCACAATTACTTTGTTACTATTCATAAACTGTTCTTTTTGATAATTGTAAAAACAGAACCTTTATCAGGGTTATTTCCGGCCATGAGCCTGGCATTATTTTCAAGACAGAGCTTTTTGCTTATTGAAAGGCCGAGGCCTGTACCGTCTTTTTTCGTAGAGAAGAAGGGTTCAAATATCTGAGGCAGATTTTCCTTTGGTATGCCCGGTCCGTCATCTTTGACTGCGATCAGGCTGGCGCTGCCATCTTTTTCTGCAATAAGATCAATATGTCCTTCTTCCGGGAGGGCCTCCAGGCTGTTGGCAATCAGGTTTACTATAATGTTACGCAATTGTGCAGCGTCGAAATATATGCGTCCAAGATTATCACTTATACTCAGGCATACTTTTTTTTCTTTTAGTTTTGTGCAGAAAATGTCCCTTATTTCTCCAAATACCAAAGAAGTATTGACCCATGAGGGGTTCGAAGGCATCGGGCGGCTGTAGCTTAAAAATGCCGTAATAAGAGACTTAAGGCCGTTAATTTCGCCCAGGATTTTATCCGGGTAAGCCGGGCTTTTATTCTCCTTCAGCATATCCTCTTTCAGCAGTCCCGCCAGGAGTTCAATGCCGCCTAAAGGGTTACGGATCTCGTGGGCAATCTGTGCCAGCATGGCTTCCTTTTCACTTTGAATTCTGGCCAGGCCGTATCTCATTTTATTCATGGATGAGGAAAGCTCCTTTATCTCTCCGTACATTTTCTCAGGCTCCGGAGCCAGCAGGTCCCCGCCGCCGATCTGGCGGCTGAAGGCAGCCAGACGGTCAAGCGGCCTTGAAACCGACCTTGCGAGCAGTAAACCCAGGAGTATGGAGACAATAAGTCCGCCCAGACCTATATAAAGGAAAATCAAAGAAAAATCCTCAACCTTCTCAAGGTGCAGTGCATTTTCCCTGAGGGCAAGCCAGAAGGAATCATCCAGGCGGCAAAAGCTCCACAGGTACCAGTTCCCGTCATCCCCCTTAAAAGGGAGAGAAGAGACGGACTGGCCCGGTTTAATCTCTGAAATTTCTTTGCGGTTAAGCATGAGCCGCACGTCCTGTGTACCTTCGAAGGCTTTTGAGGCTGAATGGACCATGACCGTAAAATTCCTGTCGAAGATGAAGGCTTCATTCTGCAGGTCCGGGTCCAGGAAGAGCTGAAAAATGTCCCTGAAGTAATCCCCCACGCTTTTCTCCGGAAGACCGAAGTGGAGTATGTCGAGGTATTTTTTATCAAACTGCCTGGAAAGGAGCTGAGTGGAAACGTTTACCTGCCGGCTGAGTTCACCAAGATAAAGCTCTTTTATAAAGCGGTAACTAACTGCCGAAGTAATCAGCACGAGGGCTGAAGTCACAAGACAGAAGGTAAAAATAATTCTGATCTTGTAGTATGATTTTTCAATAAGGCCTTTTAAGAGACTCATCCTTGCCGAAAAAGTTTAATGGTTTATTAATATGCAGATTAAAAGTAAAAGCTTGAACCGAAATAGTCAATATCGCCAAATGAGGTATTATCATAAATTTGCCTCAAAGCTAAGCCACCACTGTGCCAGATGGAAGGCCCCCTCATAATCAGGATCCAGCAGAAGGTTTATTTTCAGGTCAGGAGATATATTCAGATCGAACTTTGTAATAAAATCCGTGGTGTTTTCAGTCAGCTTTTTTGCCGGTTCAGTGTATCTTTCACCGAAATTTGTCTCCTTTCCATTTACCCCGTTTTCATTGCGCTCCCTTGAGTTAAAATATGCTACCGTCACATCATGAATCTCCCAGTCGCGCAGAATTCTGTTTACACCGAGCCAGAGGCCGAACTTTTCATGCAGCTTAAAATAGAGGAGGACAGGGATCTGCAAGGTCCACTCTTCAGCCGTATAATTCCAATTCAGGATCTTATTTTCCTTCAGGCCGTTAATATAGAAATTATTATAGTTCCTGGAGTTATAAGTATATTCAGAGTACCTGCCGGCCACAACCGGCTCATTATCTAAAACTGAGCTTTTGGAATAATTATAATAAAACCCTGCAAGCAGTGTATTTGATTGGGTCAGATCCCACTTAAAATTAATCATTGCCTCGTGTGAGTTCACTGTTTTTTCTCCCGAACCTGTACGGCTGTCGTGCACAAAAGAATAACCGTGTGAGATGTAGACGCTGCTGTCGTAATTATATACCCACCTGGAATCGCTGTAAGATGTATCATTTATCGCCGACAGGCTGGAAAGATCGATATTGCTATGGTTATACCTGTAAAACCCTGCAATTTCTTTGCCTTCAGGCAGCCTTTTTATAAAGTTTACTCCGAGGTATTTTGTTGTTCCCTTATGGCTCCAGCTTTGCTCTGTAACAGAGTTTGACATATTGTAAGACCAGTCCGGGAGCTGTCCTGTCACCCTATACTGGTAGAAATATGAACTTCCCTCATTATATGCCTGGTCGGCTTTCCCGGAAAGAAAACCTCCTTTTAGGCCGAGCGTGAGCAGCGGAGAGACCTCCATGCTTACGCCCGCAGAAATATCCAGGTGGCGGTACTTCTCATCCTTAGCCTCGGAGCTGGAGTTACTGTATTTTGTCTGGCTCGTATTGCCGTACTCGCTATTATTTAGATTAAGATACTCCCCCGCTCTGGAGTGGGAGACACCGTTTAGGGAAAGCCCGAAAGTAAGGTTGCTTAGCACCCTGAAGCCCATAAACGCACTGAAAAGATGCCCCGAGGTCAGCATCTCGTCAGTATTAGCCTCGCGGTCAATTATTGGAATATCGCTTGCTGGAGATGCAACCTTTGCATTAAATGCATCGTAGCCGTAGCGTGAAGTGTAAATAAAATAAGGCATTGAATAATATTTCTCTTCCCTGTGTATGAGCTGATAAGTAGCCCCGAGGAAGAAACTTTTATTAATCTCCTTGACAGGGTATGTCAGGAGCCCGATTGAGACAACGGGTTCAGGCTCCATTCTTGCCGTAGAGATCCAGCGCCGGTCCGGTAAGCTTATGTCGGCAGGAGCATAGAAGTTAAGCGGCACATAGCTGCCTACAATTGAGGGGACTTCCCTGTCGCCCCTGAAATCCATGTAAAACTTTATTTCCTTCCCGTTCAGGTCGGGCAGGCTGGCCGGATTATTGAAAAGGTCCAGAAACGGATCGCGCACAAAGCCAGCTGCTACCTGCCTAAATGCAGGCAGGGCAAAGGTATTGAGATAATGGCTCTTAAAGTACATGTCTGAATTCTGGAAGCTTTTTTCGGCCGCCCTTTCCCCATAGTATTGTGCTGAACATAAGGCCGGAATGATCAGCAGAAAGAATAATATCTTTTTCATGTTTTCACCGTCCTGTTAAATTCCCTGATTAATATTATTGTTTACCCATATAAAACCTTACCCCGGCCGACAGGCCAATATCACCTAAGCCTGGCTTTACAGGTTGCTCAATTGAAGAAGTTTCAATAGGAATGCCCGCATCGGGTGGGAAGCGCACAGGGTTGGACTTTTCTGTTTTCACGCTGCTTATTAAAATCTTCTGCATCTGGAAGAACACGGAAGCCCTTTCCATGAATTTGATACTTAATCCTGCCGAAACGTACTGCCCGAAACCTTTTGTACTGAGGTCGGTCTTAGTTGTAAGAGAGCTGCTCTTATCAGAAACTTTTGTTTTATAGGAACAGTAGCCCACCCCAATACCCATAAAAGGGACCAGCGTGCCTGACTCATTTAACGGTGCAAAAAACTGCAGTTCTATGAGTCCCGGGAATCCATCTGTATCTAATTCCTTTGAATTTGTTAAAACCATCTCACTACCCTGTGTCTGGTTAGTATAGACCGTCTTCCACTCCTTTTTAGTATTGCCAAACCCGTAACCTGTTGAAAAATCAAGTCTGACATTTGAATTGAGATAATAAGAGAAATGGAACATCAGCTCCTTTGCCGGGGCAGCGGCAATACTGTAAATAGGATCCATTGGGACAAGATCATAGTATGAGTAGGACTGCTCAAGAAAGGCAGGCGGGAAGACACTGTTGCCGAAACTGATGCCTGCTTCCTGGCCGTAATTGGGATTATAGAACAGAATGAAGATGAAAATAGTTACAGATGAAACAATAGACTTTTTCATTTTAGTGCCCAATATTTGTAGCAGAATAGAAGAATTCAGCCTGTGAGGTACAAGATGCGTGCCGGGAGGATATGACTTATTTAATCTGAAATAATTTTAATTTTCCACTCCAGGGATATCAGATTTCTGATGGAGATATCAGATTTTTGATAATAACGGGATAAAAAAAACCCCAGGTGTGGTGCCCGGGGTTTCATAAAAGCCGGTAATTAAAATTTACTTCGTCGTATCTATTTCACTACTCAGCTGCTGAAGGGCTTCAATTTCTTTATCCCTGGAGTAGAGCTGTTCCTTCTGATCTTTTTCCAGTTTTGCCTTTGCATCCAGCTTTTCTTTTACATCCTGTGCTATAAGACTCTTTATATCCTTACGTATTTCGGACCTTTCCTGCTTGTAGCGGGCAAGTTCTTTTTCCAGACGGTTAATCCAGTCTGTGGTAAATTTCTCACGCGATTTGAGTTTTTCCATCTGCCATGAAGAAATATTGGCAGTAGTTTTGTATCTGGTGAGCACAGTTTTTTTTCTATGTGTGGTCTTGGACTTCGATGTGCATGGCTGCTGAGCGAAGATAAGAGAACAAAAAAACAGTGAAAAAACAACTACAAAAGAGACGCGTCTAAGCTGCATAATGAATCCCCAAAATTAGTAGCGATTTTAGTAATATTTCGAGTTTTAAAGTTAATTATCCCTTCTTTAAATTGCAACAGAACCTCGTATCTTATTCTTTTTTTGCTGAAGACAAAGTTTCAGACATATTGCCTGCTTTTTTTATGTAAGCACTTTTACTTTTCCGTTATGATGCAGCTTATTCTGCCGCTAAAAACCTTCTTAAGACTTATAGATAATTTGCTCGGATTCACTAAGGCACCGCCAGTTCCATGGATTCCTGACTCTTTTGACTTAAGTCAAATGATCTGATCCATTGCGGAATTAAATTATTTATGAGGCAGTTTAATATGAAGTTTTTAAGCAAAAAGTTTTTTAAGTACGAAGTTTATTAAGTCAGGTTTTAGGGGCTGCCGGAATCCTAAATGTAAAAGGAGGAGAAAATGAAAATAATAAAATTTGCTGCATCAGGTTTATTCATGATGCTCTTGATTTCAAGCTTTTTAAGTAAAGACCTGTATGCCCACTGCGACGGAATCAAGGGGCCGGTTGTGATTTCAGCAAAAAAAGCTCTTGAAACAGGAAATGTAAATTATGCCCTGATATGGGTTTCAAAGGATAATGAGGAAGCTATAAAGAATCTTTTTCAAAAGTCGGTGGAAGTAAGAAAACTTTCCACGGATGCCCGTGAACTTGCAGATATGTACTTCTTTGAAACTCTCGTCCGTCTGCACCGCAATGGCGAGGGAGAGCCGTATGAGGGTCTTAAGATTACAGATAAGGATGTCCCGCCAGTAATTCATGCTGCCGATCTTGCAATTGAGACAGGAAACAAGAATGAGCTTCTTAAATATTTCTCAAAGGGGCAGGATAAAAAAGAAATTGAAAATAGACTGAAAGAAGTCCTGTCAAAGAAGCACTTCGACATAAATGACCTTGAGGCAGGACGCAGTTATGTTAAAGCCTATACGGAGTTTGTTCACTATGCCGCGGATCTTTCCGGAAGCAATGAGCACGAAGGGCATGAAAGCAAACGCTATAAAATCCACGGCTAGTCCAGTTTGAATTTTGGGGAAGCCCTTCTGTGACTTCCCCTCTGAAATAAGCCTTTATATTAACATCCCTTCCCCTTTGCAATCACAATAGTTCAAGATCCCAATAAAGACTTAATTTAACAGCTTTCCACCAGGAATATTGCCATCAGGAGTCAAAACCGGACATTGTTGATTAATTGGCAATTATTTTATATTTTTCGACTATTCAAGTAAAATAGTCGAATAGCATAATGAATGAAACTTTAACAAAAGAAAAAGAACAGCAGATCCTGAAGGCGGCAAGGCAGACCTTTGCGCGCTACGGATTTTCCAAGACCACCATGGAAGACATAGCCGAAGGCGTGGAGATGGGAAAAGCCTCGCTTTATTATTACTTCCCCACTAAAGAAAGTCTTTTTAAGGCCGCAATGGCTGAAGAGAAAGATGAATTTGTAAGAAAAGTTGAGAAAATACTTGAAAAACAGAATTCGGCAGTCGGTAAACTCCACACCTATGTGGAAGAGAGGCTTAAATTCTTCCAGGAACTGGTAAACTTAGGAACACTGACCGTTCATTCGTTCCTTGAGAAAAAGTCCATTTTCAGAAATCTTTTTGATGAATTCGGTGACCAGGAGCTCAGGATTATGCGGTATATCATTGATGAAGGGAGATCGTCGGGTGAATTCAAAAAAGATATGGATGAACGCGTTCCGGAAATTCTGCTTCACGTCCTCCACGGACTGAGGCTCAGAATGGTACGCACTATTGCAGGGGCAAATACTATGGACAATAAGACGTACCGTGAACTCAGGGATGAAATGCTACTGACAATTGACATTTTTATATCAGGGATCAGGCCATAATTTTTTAGAATGAAGGAGAATTTAGAGTTGGAAGACAATATGCAACAAGTAAAAGTAAATAGACACAGACAAAACATACAGGACGACGGCGAAGAGACTGTAGAGTCAACGCCGGTTTATAAAAAGAAAAGAGTACTGATCCCCCTGTTCATTTTCCTTGTCCTTATCGCAGCAGGCGTTTACTGGTACATGGGACAGCAGGGTTATATATCAACAGACGACGCCTATATTGACGGCAACAGGGCAACCTTAAGTTCAAAGATGCTGGGAAGAATAGATTCGCTTGCAGCAGATGAAGGCGATACTGTTAAGGCCGATGAAAAGCTGGTTATACTGGATGCATCAGATCTCAGGGCACAGGAAAACTCAGCCGCTGCAACAATTAACAATGCCGAGGAAAGCATTACGCTTTCAAAAGTCAATCTTGAAAGGGCAAAGGACGATTTCCAGAGAGCCAAATCGCAATTCCAGAGCAGCATTATACCGAAAGAGCAGTATGATCACGCTGCAAGAGCCCTTGAGGCAGCACAGGCAGAATATAATATTGCAGTCTCCAGGGTTGGAACTGCCAAGGCACAGCTTGGTATAATTAAGACCAACCTGCAGAACGGAGTAATTGTATCCCCTATGAATGGCGTAATATCCAAAAGATGGGTACTGGCCGGAGACGTGGTACAACCCGGGCAGCCGATTTATACAATATATGACACGAAGAATATCTGGATTACGGCTCAGCTTGAAGAGACAAAGGTTTCAAGCATAAAGCCGGGCGATTATGTGGAAATTGACGTTGATGCCTATCCCGATCAGAAGTTTAATGGCAAGGTATTTCAGATTGGCGCTAACACTGCAAGCCAGTTTTCGCTAATCCCGCCTAATAACGCCTCCGGTAACTTTACAAAAGTAACACAGAGAGTTCCTGTCAAGATTTCAATTGACGGAAGGACAAAGGATTCCAGGAACCCTGTGGGAAAACTCTCTCTTCTTCCGGGAATGAGCGTTGAGGTAAGAATAAAGGAAGGCGGTGTGAAATAACATGGCTCAGAATCAGCTTAGACACAGGAAGAAAGGCTTCCTGAAGCTTGATCAGGAGCATCCTTCTTATAAATGGTGGGTACTTGCAAATATCATGGTCGGCACTTTCATGGCAGTGCTGGATTCAACGATCGTGAACGTGGGACTGACAAAGATTATGACGGCATTCGGGACCAGCGTGGACAAAATTGAATGGGTCCTGACTGCTTACCTTCTGGTTTTTGCCGTCATGCTGCCCACTTCAGGCTGGGTTGCAGATCACTTTGGATACAAGAGGACGTACTTTCTGGCTCTGTTTCTCTTTACATTCGGATCGTTTTTGTGCAGCCTCTCCTGGGATGAAAACGCGCTCATTGCCTTCCGGCTCGTCCAGGGAGCAGGTGCAGGATTTCTGATGCCGGTTGGCATGGCAATCGTAACGCGCGAATTCCCGCCGGAGAAAAGAGGCATTGCACTTGGATTCTGGGGAATTGCTGCTGCGGCTTCGGTGTCCTTAGGGCCCATGATAGGCGGATATCTGATTGACAATTACAGCTGGCATTCAATTTTTGACGTGAATATTCCCGTTGGAATTCTCGGTATGGCTGCAACTTATATAATCCAGAGAGAATACAAGACTGAACATACACGCTCTTTTGACTTTCTGGGATTTATTTCCATGACGGTGTTTCTTACATTCCTTCTGCTAGCACTCTCAAACGGGAATGCATCCTGGAATACGGGAGGCTGGACTTCCTCATTTATACTCATCTGTTTTGCCCTGTCAATTATTGGCTTTACTGTATTTCTGGCAACAGATTTAACAGCGAAGCATCCTTTGATCGAGTTAAATCTTCTTAAAAATTTTAACTTTTCGGTTACTAATGCAATATTGTTCATCTTTGGTATGGGACTTTTCGGGAGCACATTCCTGCTGCCGCTTTTCCTGGAGAATTCGCTTGACTATACGGCGCTTCAGGCAGGACTTGTTTTTTTCCCCGTCGGAGTGCTCCAGGCGGTAATGTCTCCTATTTCCGGATTTCTTGCCGATAAAATTAATCCAAAGATCCCGGCGTTCATTGGACTCATGCTTTTGGCCTTCAGTCTTTATCTTAACAATTTTCTTTCCCTTTTTTCTGAACATGCACAGATAATGCTGCCCCTCTATATAAGAGGTCTTGCAATGGGAATGATGTTTACTCCATTAAGCACTATTGCGCTGGCAGATATACCAAAGCAAAAAATGGCTCAGGCATCGGGATTGTTTAATGTTATAAGACAGATTGGAGGAAGTTTCGGAGTAGCCATTTTTGGAACAATGCTCACACGCAGGATACTGTTCCATACACAGGCACTTGGAGAATCTGTAAACCGCTATTCCCCAACTTTTCAGCAGGTACAATATGGCGTGGGACATTTTGTACAACAGTCCGTTGGCGGGGCAGGCAGTGAAGTTGCAAACAGATCGCAGGCGCTCATCGTACAGCACATTGCAAATCAGGCATTTGTTCAGGCAATAAATGATGACTTTCTTCTGGCTGCAGGAATAACACTTCTTTGCCTCATTCCCCTGTTCTTTCTTAGATATAAAAAGAAAAAAGGCGAAAAGGGCGAACACGTTGCGGCAATGGAATAAAGAAAAGTAAAGGAAGAGGTAAAGGTAAAGAAGAGCATTTATAAGAACTCCCTCTGCCTTAATTACTTAAACCGGAATATTTTAGTTTTGAGGAAATTGATGAAAAATACACTTTTGGCATTACTTGTAATTTTTGTTTTTGCACATAATACCAATGCGCAGGGTGTTTCTGCGGATTCTATTAGTTTAACAAGTGCAATTGAGCTTACGCTGCAGAATCATCCAGCTATTAAACAGGCCCAAAGCCTTATCGGAACAGCTGAGGCAAGAATTAAACAACAGTCTACTTCCTATCAGCCTGAAGTGGAAGCTGATGCCTCTTACACCAGGATAGGCCCTGTGCCTTCATTCCAGTTTGGAGGCCTTTCTGCAAAGCTCTATCCAGAGAACAATTATGATGCGCACTTAAGCGGCAAATACCTGGTTTATGATTTCGGACAGCGTGATGCTGTGCGTGACCTGACGGCTTCGTATAAATATTCGGCTCAGGACAACCTCGAAGTCATTAAAACAAATTTATCCTATCAGACCGTACAGGCATTTTATTCTCTATTATTCCTGAAGCAGAGCCTGACCGTAAAAGACCAGCAGATAGCTGATCTGAACAGCCACCTGCAGGTAACGCAGGCAAAGGTCTCCTCCGGAACGGCAACTGATTTCGACGTTTCGACTACAGAGGTCAGGGTTTCGTCTGCCATGAATCAGAAAACAGACATCTTAAATGAAATCAGCAAACAGGAAATTATTCTTAGAAGCCTCATGGGGCTTCAGGAGAATGCTCCTGTAAACGTTTCAGGAAGTTTTAACTTTGTACCTGAAACCATTAAAGCCGATTCACTGATAAATGTTGCGATTAATCAAAGAGGCGAAGTAAAGCTTGCACGCGACCTCCAGATGAGTGCAGACAAGCAGAAAAATGTAGCCCGTATGTCGGATAAACCTACGGTAAGTTTAGGAGCTGCATACGGTTTTAAGAACGGCTATATCCCAAATCTTGATGTATTAAGGGGTAACTGGACTGCCGCGGTCATATTCAGGTATCCGATCTATAACGGCGAACGCTCGCGTTACCTGCTTGAAGAGGCAGAAGCAAACTTACAGTCGTCACTTGCCCATACGAGTGACGTTGCACTTGGCATAAGGGCCGAGGTTAACCGTGCAGTTTCAGACATCAATGCGGCAAAGCAGCAGCTTGAAACTGTAAGAATTCAGGTGCTTCACGCGCAGAAGGCTTTGCAAAAAGCAGAACTTCAGTACAGAGACGGCGTGATCAGCAACCTGGACCTTCTAGATGCGCAGACGGGTCTTACTGAGGCAAGACTCTCGGAATTGCAGATTATCTATAAAAACATCATGAGCCGCTATCAGCTCCAAAGAGCTGCAGGCGACAAACTCTGGAAAGAACGGTAAGAAACTGTACTCACAAGAAAAGTGCAAAACCCTGAAGGAAATATGTAAGAAACCTTCAGGGTTTTTGCATTTTAAATAACCACGATGTAATGAATTTTAACGGTACGGATTTTTCCGCTTTCAGGCTATACCCAAAGCGCAATTAAATACTTAAATTATACTGCAAAACTCAGGGGGAGAAATAATGAACTTAAGGATTTTATTTTCAGGGCTCTTGTTACTCCTTTTGTCCGCAGCTCTTCCGCATAGGGTTGAATCCTATCCGATCTTAAAAAGTTGTTTGAAAGCAAAAAATATTTTGAACTGAGGGATTCTCTGGAAAAGGATACTTCAGAAGATTCCCCTTTAATACTATTTTTGAAGGGTGCCGTAAGTAACAAGTTTAATCAGCTCGACAAATCGATTAGTTATATAAAAAAGTACATTGATATAACGGGCAATAATTCAAACGCCGAGTATATGATAGAAAGCTATGATATACTAGCCGATAATTATGTCAAGTCTTACCAATACAAAAAAGCAGCTGAAAGCTACCAGGTAATGCTGGACAGGTTTACCTCCTTTCTTGAAGAGGAAAAGATCGAGGACATAAGGAATTCCGTCAGGCTCTGGAAGGCATTTAGTGAGGTCCCTCCCCAGTCGGTAAGCTTAAAGGGCGATACAAAAATAAAGACTGAAAAGGATAAGGTCGGTCTGACAAATATTCCTGTTGAGATAAACGGCGATAAGCTTGATTTTATTTTTGACACTGGTGCCGGGATTTCTAGCATAACAAAATCCTACGCGCGGATGCTCAATTTCAAAATTGTTGGTGATTCAATTGCAGTAAATGCTTTTACAGGAAACACGGTTTACGCCTCGCTCGGTATTGCCCCGGCTATCAAGATCGGTAATGCGGTAATAGAAAATTCGGTTTTTCTGGTATTTAACGACAGCGACCTTTCTGTTCCTTCATTTAACTACCAGTGCAACGGTATAATCGGATTCCCTGTAATTGAAAGCCTGGGTGAAGTAACACTTACCAGAACCGACAGCCTGATAATTCCGGAAAAGGCCGGAAGGCATATGCTTCAGAATATGTGCCTGTCGGGTCTATCCCCCATAATTCTTGGAGAATTTGACGGCAAAAAACTTTCTTTTAACCTGGATACGGGAGCCAAGAATTCTGTGCTCTACCAGTCGTTCTTCCGGAATTACGAACAAAGCATTAAAGAAAATTCAGAAATGCAGACCAAGGAACTGGCTGGCGCCGGGGGCTCTAGGAAACTAACTGTTTACAGGCTTAAGAACTTCAATATAAACATTTCAGGCCGGAATGCGGGACTCGGACAGGTGACTGTCCTTACCGAACCGCTGGATGAAAACGACCAGTATTTTTACGGCAATCTAGGGAAGGATATAATTGGACAATTCGACAGAATGACGCTAAACTATGAAACGATGAGCCTGATTCTGGAATAAATGTTAAGCTGTTTGTAATTTAAAACAGAAAAGGCAGAAATCTTACTTCTGCCTTTTCTTTTATCATTCTTTACCCGTTTATTACTATTGCTCAGTATGTCACATTACTTCACTTTCTTCAGGTCCGGACAATTTAACGGAAAATCGTTTATCTTCTTCTCTGAAAATGCAGAACAGAATGGCCACGGCAATTCCAAAGGCAGATGAAAAAAAGAAATAAAGCAGCCCTTTTTGATAGTCTAAAACAAAATTGATCATCTTGAAAATCAAGGATGCATTATAGACTAATAAAAGAATATGGAAAAAACTTACATACCTGTATTTGGAAGCAAAAACTGTTACGTAGCGAATCACATAGAAAAATAGAATAATAAAGTTTGCTGCTGTAATCAGGCCTATATCTCTTTGGCGATAGAATAATCCCAGGGCTAAAGTTCCCGCAAGAAAAGGAAGTATCACAGCCCACCTGATTTTATTATTTATTGCAATCACAGAGACCAGCAATACACCCGATACAAATGCATATAATGCATAAGGATATGATATATGCAAGTAACGCAAAAACATGCCAACAGGATCAGACAACCCCATAATAAGAAAGTAGTAGAAGAAATTTCCCTTGTATTGTCTGAAAGGCGGAAGAAGCCACACAAACCATGCTAAATCCACAATTATATAACCAATATTCATAAGTTTTCCCCAGTTTATTTACTTTTACTTTGGGCCTTGGGAGCCGGAGCTCTATTATTTACTCAGTTTTAAGGCAAAGCGCTTATCCTCTTCTCTGAAAATGCAGAAGAGTATTCCAAGCATAATTTCAAAGATAGTTGTGGAAAAATAATATGTTGCCCCTTTGATGGGATCCATCATTGCATTTACAAGCTTGAAAAGCAATGATGCATTATAAATGAGAAAAAGGAAATGAAAAAGACTGACATACCTGTTTTTTCCAGAATAAACAATTGTATGGCGAATGGAATAATACAATATAAGGACAAGAATTATACACACAATATATGCTATATCCCAGTTTGGAATAGAAAGGCCAAGAGTTAATACTGCAATAAGAACAGGTATTACAAGTTGCCATTTAATCTTTTTATTAATTGAGATTATAGAAACCAATGCTGCAAAAAAGGTAATTACAAAATAAATATTTGAAGGCACCAAGCGCAGGTGACTACGAAGCAACACCACTATAGGATCAGAAAGTGCAACAAACAAAAAGTAGTAAAAGAAATTTCCTTTATACTGTCTGAATGGTGGAAGGGCCCATATAACTGATGAAGTATATTTAATTATTTGTATGACATTCATAAATAGTGTGTTTTATTATTGAAAAATATTTCCTGAATTTTAATTGTTTGAAGATTTCCTGATCTCCAGCTCATGCATTTCCTTAAATTCAAAGCAAAATAGTCGTCTTTGAAAAAAACAGAAAATATTCCTTTGCTCATTCAGATCACCAGCCTGTTCTTAACGGCAAACTTGATCAATTGGGAGGTGTTTTCCACACCCAGCTTTTTCATGATACTGGAGCGGTGGGTATCCACAGTTTTTTTTCCAATCTCCAGGGCTTCAGCAATTTCAAAGCTGCTGTAGCCGTCGCAGACAAGTCTCAGCACTTCAATTTCCCTGCGGCTTAAATCTGTAAACTGGAAAACAGCAGCCGGATCTGCAGGTGTATTCCTTTCAAGAATCTCCTTAAGCTTTTCTTCCGTATATCCGCTCCCGAAGTATTTTCCTCCCTGGGCTACAACTTTGATTGCATAGATGAGCTCGCCTTTAATAATATTTTTACTCAGCAGCCCCTTCCCGCCGGCTTTCAGGACGTGGAAAATAAATTCCTCGCCTTCATGAATCGAGAGAAAAAGAGCCTTTATATCGGGATACTTTTTACTGATCTCAATCACGGCGTCAATGCCGGACATACCCGGCATTGAAATATCTGAGATTACGACGTCAGGGACAAGCATAGAGTACTTCTCAACCAAATCATTTCCATTTGCCGCCTCGCCGACCACATATAGTCCGGCCATGTTTTCAAGCAGGCCAATTATTCCATCACGGACGATATTGTGGTCTTCGGCAACCAGTATCCTTATATCACCCGGCATACAAAGCCTCCTTTGTCAAATCGGCTACCAGTACCGTTCCGTCTTCTTTTGAAGAACTGATGCGGAAGTTTCCCATATGGCTTTCAGCTCTTTCTTTCATATTTTTAATTCCCATTCCTTTATTACAATTGTCCGCATCAAATCCATCCCCGTTATCGGAAATGATCAGCCGGACCGAGTCATTTTTATTTATTAGCTGTATGTTGAATTCTTCGGCGTTCGAATATTTAACAATATTACTGAGCGCCTCCTGTGTAATCCTGTAAATTGACGTCTCCAGATCGTGCTCAAGCCTTTCTTTTAGGTTTATAAAGTCGATTGCTCCGTGTATTGAACTTTGCTTTTGTATTGTACTTACAAGAGATATAAGAGCCGGCACGAGGCCGATTTCCTCAAGAACCCGCGGCTTAAGACTGTAAGCCATACTCTTCAGGTCCGTAATGGCCTGTTCTATAATATGGGCATTGCTGAGGTAGACAGGAGAATCCTCTTTCCCTGTAAGTTCCGCAATGCTTTTTTGAAGGTTCATTTTTAGGATAATAAGATTTTGTCCGATACCGTCGTGCAGTTCCCTTGAAATTCTCTGCCGCTCTTCCTCAATCTTGACCTGCAGGTACCTGGAAAAATTTCTTAGTTCACGCTCTGAGTTTTCGAGTGCCTGCTGGTTCAGTTTCAGCTCAGTAACATTGTGCATATAAACCTGTGCAATCTCCAGGTTATTTATGCCATTTATGTGGATTGCGTAATGCTTATCCTTAAAACAATCATAAAGTGAAATAACACCATTTTGTGAAATAAATTCGTCCCACCCAATTGAAAGATCAGGAAATACTTCGGTTACAATCTTCCCCATATATTCCTCAAACCCGTTTGCACATGCAGCAGGATTGAGAAAAATTATTTTCCCCGTGGAATCAACTCTTATAACCGGATCGGGATCCAGATCGGCAAATAGAGCCATTAAGCGAGTGTTCTGCAGGCTGAGATTTTTCTTCTCAAGAGAGTGTTTTACCCTCTGCGGAAAAACGATGCTGCGCATTGTAATATACAGGACTGTTACTATAATCAACGCCACCAGTATGGAGGAATAAACTGGATTGTTAAAATCCTTAAATACACTGAAGTATTCTTTTAATTCTTCCAGCAGAACGCTGTTAATAGCATATACAGCAGCAAGCATATTTATTCCTGTATAAAAGAAATAAAAGCGTCAATAAAGCGCCCTGTTTTCCTGGGAGGACTAACCACTCCATTTGCAAAATCTATCGCACCATACACCTGCTTCTCATTAAGAGACGGAAGTTTTTCCAAAATTTCTCTTGAGAGATAATACTTATCCTGGTATTCTTCTGAAAAAACATAATTTTCATTAAGCACTTCCTTTAGAGCTTTCTTAAGCAGCTTTTTGTCCATTTGCTTTCCCCTCAATCCTGATACTGAACTACATCTTAAAAAACAGAAATTATCTATGGAATTGAATACAAAATAAATTTCCGGACTCCTCCATAGTCAGAGGAGATAAAAATACAGCGTTCATCAGACTATAAATATTAAGAAGCATCCTTTTTCCGGCAATCAGCCATAAGGCAATAAGGCTGTTTTGACATTTTAATTGGACGGTCAAATATAAATTAAAAACTAATAAAAAGAATCAGTACAAGTACTGATAAATGAAGATTTTTTTGGAGGAGATTTATATCGGTACGTCATTAAATTATGCGATTTTTCCGGGAAAAATTTATGCACCTCAAAATTGCGTCTTCTGCGGCAGTACTCATTCACATTTCCAGAGCGGGAAATTGTACTTGCAATCCTTTAATTTTAAGTCAGATGGGCGGATATTTTTTTCAATTAAAAATGTTTAATATCAGCTAATTAAAATTCTGTTTTATTCTTTTCCCTTCCCGTCATTCCCAATAATTTTGCCCCTTGAATTTTAAATATTAATGGCGTATTTCTTTTTCTAAAGGCAAGAAATAAAGTGCCTTTTAGATTTAAGGAAGGCTCCGGAAAAATAAACCTCCCCCAGGAGATTCTTTCTTTAGAAAGGCCGGCGGATACCTCAAACATCCGTAAGGTTGCTCTTTGCCTTGGCAGGAGCAACAGTAGTTCTAAACGTTAACTTATTTGTTTAACAAAAAGAGGATAAAACTATGGCAACACCAGGAAAAGGTTCTCAGAACATGATCAATATCAACAACTGCAGTGTTGATGAGTTAGCAAGTCTTCCAAATGTAGGAAGGGATAAAGCTCAGGATATAGTAAGCCATCGTCCATACAGAAGCTGGAATGATCTGAACAATGTACCCGGCATCTCAAGAGACGTAATAGACAACCTGAGAAACAGGGTAACGTTCTAGAAAGACAAATAAATAAAGAACAGCCCCGTTGTAAAACGGGGCTGTTCTTTATTTTAGTCCTAAAAATTTTGAATTTATTCTGCTTATCAGCCCTGTTCCATATCGATTATGTGTCTTAACTCTTTAACTGCCTGGCTCTTTAGTTCATGAATCCTCTCCTTCTGGCCGGCAGAAGGGATATAGCCCTCCTTTAATTCGGGGTATTTTCTTTTGAGATTATTAAAGTAATCAGAGATTTTATCAACTGTCCGGGGATTAGAGTGTATATCCCTGTAAAGTTCTACGTTTGTAATTCCCGCCTCACCTTTAATAAGCCTGAGAAGGAATTCCACGGCGTTAAAGCCGATAAAATATTCTTTTATAGTTCTGCCTTCTACGGGATCTTCATAGATTATATAATCGTCCCCTTTCTTCAGGTCACCCAGTTCAATGAGTTTATGCAAAAAGCTGTCAAGCTCAGATTCAACACCCAGGTAAAGCATGAATTTATCCGCTTCAATTTTGGATGCCAGTTGTGCGCTGTCGAGTTTCAAATCTTTTCTCATCCATTCCTCCATTTCTTTCTTATTATAAAGATTTTGATGTTTGGCCCAAATTTCAAGGTTAAATTTTAGCTGAGCCGGTGAATTTCACAAAAAATATTTGTTTTAAGAATCCGGGAAAATTATTTTATATTTTATGTATTTTAGATTAAATAAATAATCAGGGCGATGCTGGATACAAATGTAAAAGCGTGGGTAGTTTCGGCCGATATGGGCTACGGCCATCAGAGGGCGGTATACCCTTTTAAATATATTGCCGAGAACGGAATTATTACAGTGGGTGCAACAGATCTCTCTGCGCCATCGGAGAGGAAACTTTGGAGGAGGATGCTTGGCACATATGAACTGTTCTCGCGTGCAAGAGGCATCCCTGTTGTCGGAAAACCAATTTTCGGAATACTGGACTCTTTTCTTCATATACCTTCTTTTTATCCAATGCGAGACCTTTCGCGGGGTACTCTGCAGGTTTCAATGCTCTTGTCAGCAATTAGAAAAGGTCTGTGCCTTGGTATGTTCGAAAAGATACGGCAGAAACACCTCCCTCTTCTCACCTCCTTCTATGCCCCTGCTATTGCGGCGGACCTGAATGGGTATGATAAAATTTACTGCATCATTTGCGATGCGGACCTGAACAGGGTGTGGGTTTCAAAAAATCCTTTTGACAGCCGCATTGAATATTTCGCTCCTTGCGCCAAGGCAGCCCAGAGGCTTAAAGCATATGGCGTACCAGATGAAAGGATATTCCTGACTGGCTTTCCTGTTTCAGACGACCTCTTAGGAGGTAAAGACCTTCCTACTTTAAGGTCGGATCTTGGGCAAAGGCTTTTTTATCTGGATCCCAAAGGCAGATTTCACCATATGCACGGAAGGAATGTGGAATATTTTCTTGGCAAAGAAAACTGCGAGTTCAGGCAGGACCGCAAGCTGACAATTACTTACGGCGTTGGAGGCGCCGGAGCACAGAAGGAAATCGGGGGTAAAATTGCCTTTAGCCTCAGGAAAAAACTTGCCGCTGGAGAAATTAAACTTAACCTCGTTGCCGGAATCAGAAAAGAGGTAAAAGAATATTTTGATCACGTTGCAGACCGGCTACCGGATGCAAGAAAGAGCATTGAAATTATTTATGATCCTGACATACAAATCTACTTCAAGCAGTTCAATGATACTGTAAGGAAGACTGATATACTTTGGACAAAGCCGAGCGAACTCTCCTTCTACAGCGGACTTGGTCTTCCTATTGTTATGACTCCTGCCCTCGGATCTCAGGAGATTTTCAACAGGGAGTGGCTCACTGAAATTAATGCCGGGATCAGACAGGAAGACCCGGACTATACCGACCAGTGGCTCTTCGACTTTCTGGATAGCGGACGCCTGGCCGAGGCTGCATGGTCCGGATTCCTGAAGGCCAGGAAACTTGGCACATACAAAATTCTGGAGGTGCTGGAAACCGGGAAAATGGAAAAGGAAGTATCGCCTGTATTCAGGTGAAGTCAATTAAAAATTAAAAATGAAAAATTAAAAAGTAAGGACAGAAGGAAGCAGGTTGAGATCAAGGTTTAGGGGAAGTAATGATTATTAAACAAATAACTTACAGTTTTGGGATTGATGCCGCATAAAATGGAACACGAAGAACATAAATGTAAATACCTGATGCTCTATCTTAAAACCGGAGGCGGACACCTGGCTCCGGCTAAGTCTGTATCAAATTACATACAGCAAAATTATACAGATAAGATCGAGCCGGTACTGATTGACGGCCTGGCTGAGGCTCCCTCATATGCACGGTTTATAGTTGAGGATGGATACCGCATACTCCAAAGCAAAGCAAAGTGGTACTATGAACTTTTGTACGCACTTAATAAAATTATCGGCATAGCTAAGTACAATTCACTCCTGGTTTCAGACAGAATAAAACCATATCTGAAAGAGAAAATCTTAAATGAGAAGCCGTGCAAAATTGTTATCTTCCATTTTTTTCTAATTAAACCGGTTTACGACATTCTGCAGGAAAACAAGCTTGATATACCGGTTGTAACCGTGGTTACAGACCCCTATATAGCACACCCTATATGGTTCCTTAACAAGCAGCAGACAATGATTGTCTTCAGCCAGCAGCTGAAAAACTACGCTCTTAAAAAAAATATACCACATGAAAAGGTTCATGTATTCCCTTTCATACTCGATGAAAAGTATTCTGCTCCAATGCCAAGAGAGGAAATACCGGTTCTCAAAAAGAGGCTGGGTTTTGAAGTAACTAAAAAAATTGTCCTCATTATGGGCGGCGGTGACGGGATCCCAAAGGGTGAGATAATACTGAAAAACCTGCTTGAGGAGCTCCCGGGGGTTTGTCTGGCAATTGTGTGCGGCAAGAATAAAAGCCTGTACGAATTTGCTTTGGAGTTGAAGAAGAAAGGAAATTATGAGAATTTGAAGGTTTATGGATATATCAGTTTTGTTTACAACCTTTTAAGTGTTTCGGATGTGGTAATTACAAAATGCGGGGCATCCACGTTCATGGAGATACTGATGACTAGAAAGATACCAGTTGTAAACGACTACATTTGGGAGCAGGAAAAAGGGAACGTAGAATTTCTTGTGAAAAACAGACTGGGAGTGTATGAAAAGAATATGAAAAAACTCCCGCAAGTGGTGAAAAAGCTACTCCAAGATGAAGCGTTTTACCAATCCTACCTCATTAACATAGAAAAGGCACGTTTGAGTAACGGAACAGCCGATGTAGCGGAATTTCTTGTAAAGAATTAAGACCTGCTTTTATTTCCCGTCACGGGCTGTAAGTGCAGCCCTAATGAGCTCATACCGGTATTTAATATATCTCAGTGGTGCAAAATCTTAGTACTTTAAAAGAAAATTTTATTTTTTTCATTTTTTTTCAAAAATTTTTCCGAATTCGCCTTCCGTCACCATATATATATGTATAAGAAGGAGAAATTATGAGACGTGAAACCCTGAAACATTTCTTTTTTGACGCTCTTTTTATCACACTGATCTCGGGAATGATCTATTATCTGCTTTTTATTGCTATTTAGATTCCCCTCTCTGTGCTGTCTCTTAATAGTTGGCAATAAAACCAGCATGGTACTCAGTTGTGGAAACAAATAATGAAAAGCTAGAAATTAGTATTCGGAGTATAAAGCTCACATTTAATCAGAATTTAGCGGTAAATTTCCGGAGTTGACTATAGAAAAATAGCCTGCGGGCAGATTATAAGACTGCAGGCCTAGTTATCACTACAATTCATGCCTCTCATTCTTTCATGCATAAGCTTCTTCATCTCTTCAATATAGAGCCTCATTTCAGCAATCTGCTGCTCCTGGAGTGCTATTTTAAGCAAAAGACGTGACCGCCTGCCTCTTTTTCGAGTTAACTTCATTAAAGCTCCAAAATTTCTCTTAATATATAATATGGTGACGGCACACGTTTTCGGAATTTTTTTTGGAAAAATATGAATTTATTTAAAAATAAAAGAACCTTGAGGGTAAGGGGAGGCCCTCAAGGTTCAGTATCCCGGCTTCTGGTTGTGGAGCAAAAGCCGGGAGGTGAAGAAATTCCAGCCAAATTACATCAAATGAGACAGTTATTTATGTTTTCCGTGACCATTTCCATGACCATTTCCATTACCATGACCATTTCCATGTCCGTGGCCTTCATCATTGTCAAAAACCTTGTCATACCCTTTTCCATTTGAGCGTTCGATTACCACGTTTCCATTACCCCTTCCGCGCCCGTTTGAGCGGTCGATAACTTCATAATGCTTATCCTTTCCGTGTCCGTGATCCCGTTTTCCGACATATCTGTCGTTTATCTGGACGTAAGAGACTCCCTGGCCCCTCAGGCGGGTTATTTCAGAGGGCGAGCAGTGATGATAGTCCGACATAAATCTTGAATTAACGGCATTGACGATCTCATAATCCCTGTACATTGCTCTTTCTTTTTTACGGTGTCCCCAGGCCTTTCCATAAGGAGGTCCCTGTACCTCTCCGGGGAAATAGATATCCGGTCCGAGATTGTAATGGTATGTGATATCCATCCAGGACATCCCTCTCTGGCGGCATCCGATAATATCGCGATAAGGAACTCTTGCTCTCTGAGCTATATAAAATACTACAGGAATCTCTTCATCCGGAATCCTTCTTTCCCTGACAACAACTACTTCCCTTTCAGGAACCCGGAAATAATTACCGATTGACAGGTAAAAACTGTTCTGTCCGCCGCCGATTGAAATTCCGGCATCAATTTGCTGGGCGTTTACACTTATACCAGCGCATAAAGTAAAGACGAATATAAGATGTTTACTTTTCATAACGACTCTCCTAAAGACTGCTAAATTAATAACTTACAAAAATAGTATTCAAATAACGGAAGCATAAACCGCCCTTTAGATTTCCCTCCCGGCAAATATACACTTTATGTTGCCGCTAATATAGGGGCAATTTCCGTGCCCTTTTTTATCCCTTAAATAATGCCCCATTTCCATATTAACACGAATTGTATGTACAATTAATAGGACTGGAGGTGTAGTTTAGAAAAGACAGTCTTCAAAATTGGGGGCTTCACGATCTGGCAATGCAGCGATAACCGGGCAGAATTTTCAGTATACTTTTTAAGGAGATTCCCCAAGGGATAAATCCGTCATGAATGAAAATTTCCCTATTTTCCCCACAATTTAGGAGTTAAATTGATAGTGAGAGGACTTTCTTAGCCGGAAGCAAGGAGTATAAATAATTCCGAAAGACAAAATAATGTATGAAACACAAAGCTTACTTTTTTACAATATTATTTAATGTATTGTTCATTATTGCAGTATTTCTCGTAGACATTAATGCTTCTTTTGGACACAGCATCTGGCTTTTGTACATAATCCCCCTTCTGGTACTTTCGGCGCAGGATATTACAGTAGTTTATGTAATTTCAGTAGCTGCGGCAGATACTGTTTTTATACTTATAAAGTCTCTGCTTACCTTTAATCCGTATGATCCAGGCTCTATTCTCTTTAATGTATCCCTTTATCTTATAACGATCTGGACAATAGCCTATCTGCAGATTCAGAGAAAGAAGGCAAATTCCAGGCTAAAAGAAAGCGAGATCCTCTTTAGGAGCACTTTTGAACAGTCTTATATTGGAACCGGGCATATTGGGGAAAACCTCAGGTATTTACGGCTGAACCGCCAGTATTGCGATATACTTGGCTATACTCACGAAGAGCTTTACGCCCGGACATTTTATGATATCACCTACGCTGAGGATCTGGAAAAAGAACTCCCCTTCTTTCACCAGCTGCAGTCCGGGGAAATTGAATTATATTCCATTGAAAAAAGATTTGTTCTTAAGAACGGGAGCCTCCTCTGGTGCTTTAATACAAAATCAAGAGCGTACGATTCCGAAGGGAATTTCAAATTTTATATCACTACAATTGAGGATATATCTGTCCGCAAAAACTATGAGGAGGCTCTCAGGCAAAGCGAGGAGCGATTCAGACGTGCAATTGAGGATTCCCCGATTCCCATAATGATACATGCTGAGGACGGTGAGATAACGCTTGTAAATGAAGCCTGGACGGAGTTAAGCGGCTACAGTCGGGAAGATATTCCTACAATCCCAGATTGGACGAAAAAAGCATACGGGAGCAAAAATTATGAGGTAGAAAGCTTCATTAAAAGCTTATATAACCTTAAAGGTAAAAATGTCGACCTGGAACTGAAGGTCAGAACACGCTTCGGAAAGCAGCTCATATGGCAGTTCTACTCCGCCCCGCTTGGAAACCTGCCCGACGGCAGGCGTCTTGTTATCAGCATGGCAATGGATATTACAAACCGCAGGATAATTGAAGAAAACCTGCGCCAGAGTGAGGAAAGCTTCCGCCTTCTGGCAGACAGCCTGCCGCAGATAATCTGGTCAACAGATTCTGATGGATGGCATACATATTACAACCAAAAGTGGACGGAATTTACAGGACTGAGCCTGGAAGAAAGCCAGGGGTGGAAATGGCTTGATCTGATCCACCAGGAGGATCAGCAAAGGACCAAAGAGATATGGCTTTACGCGCTTTCAAGCGGGAAAGATTACGAAATTGAACACAGGCTGCGCAGGAAAGACGATACATACTGCTGGTTTTTAACCCGCAGCGTTCCAATGAAGGAAGGAGACGGAATCATAAAATGGTTCGGCAGTTCAACAAACATTAATGAGCAAAAAATTATACAGCAGGAGCTTCAGCAAGCATTGTCCAAATTAAGGGAAAGCGAAACAAACCTTCTGAATGCACAGAGCCTCGCCCATATGGGAAGCTTTTATATTGATGCCCTTAACAATAAAGTGGAGTGGTCTGAAGAAGTCTACAGGATATTTGAAATGGATCCCGGACAGCCGGCACTTTCAATTAATGACTGGATGGAGCACCTTTACCCCGGCGACCGGGCAACTGTTCTAAAAGCAATTGATGATGCAGTTAAAGAACAGAATGCCATGACTGCTGAATACAGGATTTTTACGGCAAGAAACAGAATAAGGCATGTTGCAACAATAAGCCAGCCAGTTTATGACAGCTCCGGCAACCTGTTGAAGGTATATGGTACTATTTTAGATATTACCGAGAGGAAGCTGGCTCAGACAAGACTCGAAAAAACGCTTAAAGAGCTTGAAAGGTCGAATGTTGAGCTCGAACAGTTCGCCTACGTTGCCTCACATGACCTTCAGGAGCCGCTGCGCATGATGCACAGTTACGCCGAGCTCCTAGAAAAACGATACGAGGGGAAGCTGGATGAAAGTGCAGATGATTTCCTATATTTCATTACAGGGGGAGCAAAACGCATGCAGCAGCTGATAAACGACCTCCTGCAGTATTCACGAGTTACAACAAGAGGAAAGCCATTTGAACCTGTTGACTGTATGGAGGTAATGTCAAACGTGTTGGACAACCTTCAGATCAGCATTGAAGAATCGGGCGCCCGTATTACCTTTGACAGCCTCCCGGTTATACGGGGCGATGAAACACAACTCGTTCAGCTTTTCCAGAACCTCTTAAGCAATTCAATCAAATTCTGCGACAAAAAAACACCGGAAATTCATATTGGCCTTGAAGAAAAAGACAACGAATGGATTTTCTCTGTGAAAGATAATGGAATAGGAATTGACCCGGAATTTTATGACCGGGTTTTTATTATCTTCCAGCGCCTGCACGACAGGGATAAATATCCGGGAACAGGAATAGGGCTTGCTGTATGTAAGAAGATTGTAGAAAGGCACCAGGGAAGGATCTGGGTGGAATCTGAGAGGGGAAAAGGCACGACATTTTATTTTACCATGCCCAAAAAGTAAGGACAGGTTCCTCTCTACACCTGTCTAGAGATTAATGTTCCAGATTTTTGGTCAAGCATTCAATTCTAAAATACTGATACTTTAACATACTTTTCCGGGTGAGTTTTAATGTCCGAGATGAGCGAGTTGAGTTCCTGGATCAGGAGGTTTATATCGCGGTACAGTTTTTTGTCTCCCACCAGCCCGCCAAAAACCGTACTGTCGTTCTGGGCTTTGCTGATGAAACGGTTTAACTGTCCTGAGGAATTTACAAGGCTGCTATAAAGAGAGTCGCTTGCAATCATTTTTCCCAGCGTGCCCTTCCCGCGGTTTAACCCCTCGGTGAGCTTTTTCAGGTTAAGTGCCGTTGAAGAAAGGCCATTGTAGAGTGTTGAATCATGAAGCAGCCTGCCTAAAGATCCCTTTTTATTTTCAAGAGCGATAAGTGCAAGATCTATTCTTTTTATTGCATCATTTATTCCGGCAATTGCAGAACGGTTATTTATCAGTTCGCCAAGTGTCCCCTTTCCTTTTGAAATTGAATCAGTTACCGATTTAATATTGTCAATAATTGAATTAAACTTTTCAATATTGGGGGTAATGTTCTTAGCCAGATTGTCCAGTGAAAAGGTTGGTTCTACTTCGAGGAAAGAGCCTTCGGGAACTGACCTGGCGCCGGGATTTCCCAGAGAAACATCAACAAATTTATCGCCTAAAATTCCAATGCTGGTAATTCTTACTTTTGAATCTGAACGGATCTGTTCTTTGTATTCAGTTTTAATTCTCAGGTTTACGCGTATAACAGGCTGATTATTCATTACAACGAACTCAACTGCCCTTACATCCCCTACTTTATAACCTGCCAAAGTAACCGGTGCCCCGGCTACAAGCCCCGCAGTATTACTAAGTTTAATATAAAGAGTATATGTTCTGGAAAAGAGAAACTCATTGGTGCCGACCAGAATTGCAAAAATAAAAAGCACTATGAGTCCCGCCAGTACAGTAAATCCGACCCTTAAGCTGATGTTTTTTTCATTACTCATTGTTTTCTGGTTTCAATTTCATTTAATACCGAAGAATCCTGGAAAACCTCATAAAAGAAATCCTTAACAAATTTATTTTCCGACTGGAGAATTTTTTTAATTGTCCCGGATTCAATAATTTTACCATTTTCTATAATGGTCAATGTATCGCCGAGCATAATTGCATCATTTATTATATGCGTTACCACAACAGAAGTTGTACCTGTGCCTTTAAGTCTCTGAATCAGGTGCAGTACAGCTTTTGAGTTTATCGGGTCGAGACCGGTTGTGGGTTCATCATAAAGAATTATCTTGGGCGTGCTCACAAGTGCGCGGGCAACAGCGAGGCGTTTTTTCATGCCCCCGCTTAGCTGATCAGGGTAAAGATCCTCCGTCCCGTCCAGATTCACGAAAGAGAGCACCCGTTCAACTTTTTCATCAATTTCTTTTTTTGAAAACATGTTGGAGTCCTTAAGGAAGTAGGCGGTATTATCCCTGACACTAAGGGAATCAAAGAGTGCATTTCCCTGGAAGACGACGCCCATCTGGCGTCTTGCTGCAATGGCCTCCTTTTCCGGAAGCGATGAAATTTCCTTTCCATCAATAACCACCTCCCCACCATCAATTTTCACAAGCCCCAGAATAACCTTTAATATTGTACTCTTGCCGGCTCCGCTTGGCCCCAGAATAACATGTGTCTGCCCGTGTTCAACTTCCAGAGAAACATCTTCGAGAATCGTCTTGCCGTTAAGGTTGAGGAATATGTTTTTCAGTTCGATCATTTCACATAATTTCCCAGATAACCTTGGTGAAAATAAAGTCAAGCAGTATTACCACCATTGAAGAGATCACGACGGAATTAATAGCATTTTTCCCCAGGTTTGCAGTGCCCCCTCTTGTTATAAGCCCATAGAAGCAGCTGATGCTTGAGATAAAGAAAGAAAAGAAAATAGGTTTGAAGGTCCCGACAAATATATCCCTGAAGGCAAGGATGTTAATTGCCGTATTCCAGAAGTAAGCCAGGTCGATATTAAATGTCATTTTTGTAATAAACATTCCTCCTAAGATCCCCGCCATATCTGCAATCATTGTAAGAGGAAGAAACATAATGAGTGCGGCAGCCACTCTTGGAATGACAAGTTTAACCACGGGGTTCAGGCCAAAAGCTCTCAGGGCATCAATCTGTTCACTCAGCTGCATGGTTCCTATTTCCGAGGTGTTTTTGGCTCCCGTACGAGCGGCAAGCAAAAGTCCGGTAATAGCAGGGCCCAATTCCCTTATCATACCGTATGAAACAGTGCGGCTGATCATAAACGTTGCGCCGAACTTTTCAAGGTTATGCCCTGTCTCGATGGCGAGAATAATGCCAGTGAATAGTCCCCCGACCAGAACCAGCAGAACCGCCTGTGTACCAATGAGGTACATTTCAGAAAGAATCGTCCTCCGGTTTTGGGCTGCAGTGGGAGAAAGCCTGAATATATCAGCAACCAGGAAAGAGTACTCCTGGAGCTTTTTAATTTTTTCTGTAAAAGAATTCTTAGCAGTATTTGTAACCTCAGTCATTCCTCATTTGCCTCTGCACAATTGCTTTTTGCCCTTCAATCATTAATTAATCATCTGTTCTTAGCTTATTTTATTATAAGCTTAATTTTCCTTTTTATCCATTTTATTTTTTCTTTTCCATTTTCCAATAATTGATATTTCACCCGTATTTGCATATGTTTAATTTCAAAGTAGTGCATCTATGGGAATTTCAGTATTAATAAAAGGGGCCGGAGTGAAAAGATCCTTTCACAGTATTTTATTTATTACCTTCTTATGCATAAGAATTAAGCCCGTATTTATAGATCTTAATTAAATAATCTTCCCCGACAACTAATGAAGAGATAATTATGAAATTTTTCAGGATTCTCTATCTTTTTTTCATATTCCCCTGCCTTATTTCGGCGCAGGCGGATCAGTGGATCAATTACTACGCAAATTCCTCAACGGCCTGCCAAGTCTCGGAAGGTAACTATATCTGGGTCGGTACGCCGGAATACCTAGCCAGGTTCAATACAATGACATGTAGAATGGAAATTATAAAAAGCGGCATTGCCGTTTCTGCAATTGCTGTTGACTTAAACGGTACAAAATGGATTGGGACAAAAGAAGGCCTGCTTACCTTTGACGGAAAGTCATGGAATAGCATATCAGGTCCAAAATCCGGATTATCCTTTGGTCAGGTGCTGGCAATTGCCGTAGAGGCAAAAGGAAATAAATGGTTTGGGACAGCTGAACATGGTCTATTTAAGTTCGATGGATTAAACTGGACAAATTACACCACTTCAAATTCAAAGATTCCAGGCGATTATGTCTGTTCAATTGTTATCGACCGTAAGGGAAATAAATGGCTGGCAACTACTTACGGCCTTGCAAAATTCAATGATTCGACGTGGACAAATTATAACACTTTAAATTCCGGCCTGAGATACGATTTTATGGAGACTGTAGCAATTGACTCCATGGGAAACAAATGGGCAGGATCATATCTCGAGGGACTTTCCAAGTTTGACGACTCCACGTGGACCGTTTCAACTCATGAGAACTCGCCTTTGCCCATGCTTTCTGTTATGGCTGTATCAATCGGCCCGGACGGAACTATTTGGGTTGGCCATAACCAAGGAATTGCGGCATACAAAGATTCAGCCTGGAGTTTCTTTAACAGTTCCAACACAGATTCCAAATTCAACTTCTGTAAATCAATTACATTTGATAAAAACGGGAATGCGTACTTCGGGCACCCCGGCGGAATAACAAAATTTGACGGAAAGACGTGGAAGGACTTTTATTTTACCAGCACTGGACTCCCCTGGAACGCTATAAGTGCAGTTGCAGCTGACGATAAGGGAATTAAATGGCTGGGATATGAGTATGACGATCTTTATAAGTTCGATGGACAGTCTTTTACGGATTGCAAAAGTACTACTCCACATGTGGGTTACTTTCCAATAAATAATTTAATGACAGATTCTCTGGGGAACGTGTGGCTTTGTGGGCCGGGTATCGTTAAATATGACGGACAAACATATACACAGCTGAATGTAACTTTACCCAATGGTGGAATTTCTTCAATGGCATTTGACCTAAATGGGGACCAATGGATTGGGACAGCAGGCGGAGTTGTAAAATATGCTTCAGGCAGATCGACTATCTATTCTCCCCAGAATTCCCTCTTGCCCGATTATCAGGTAACTGCCATTGCTGTAGACCACGACGGCAATAAGTGGTTTGGCACGATGAAAGGCGCTCTTACAAAGTATGACGGTAAGACCTGGACCTGGTATGATAAATATAATTCAGAACTTAAAAGCGATGCTGTTGCTTCCATTGCAATTGAGAAAAATGGCACTAAATGGATCGGCACATTTGACCAGGGGCTTGCAAAGTTCGATGATACATCATGGACAATCTACAACACGTCAAATTCCGGACTGCCGGAAAACTTAATCAGAGTAATTGAAATTGACCCGCAGGGCAACAAATGGATCGGCACCGGTAAAAATGGGCTCGTAAAATTTGACGGTACAAACTGGAAGGCTTATAATATCTTTAACTCCGGAATTGCGGGTAATTCCATAAATTCAATTGACATTGATAAGCTTGGCAACATGTGGATTGCAACTGAAACCGGGTTATCGGCTTTCAATGAGGCTGGAGTTAATCTGACGGATATAAAGCCTCATAAGCAGGTAGTTACGGGTCATTTTTCATTGGAGCAGAATTACCCGAACCCATTTAACCCTTCGACCAAAATATCGTATACTATTCCTGAAGGGAAATTTGTAAGGCTAAAGATTTACGATATGCTGGGCAAAGAAATCTCAACTCTTGTAGATGAATATAAAGAAGCAGGAAGCTACACTCTTCAGTTTAATGCTTCGCTTCTTCCGAGCGGAGTATACATATATAGAATTCAGGCTGGAGAATTCAATTACTCCAGAAAACTGATGCTCTTGAAGTAGTAGTACTTATCTTTAAGACTGCAGCTGCCGGAGAATTCTCAAAAGGCTTCCCCGGCAGTTGTGGTTTCACACTGTAATTTTCACCTCTGCTCTAAGATATGTTCCACCTTGTCGGCCGCAATCTGGTTTAAGACAGAATCGGGGATTTCACTTTTAGCCTTAATTACCGCGTCAGCTTTAATGCGCTGGAACATCACGCGTAAGGCCTCCTCGAAGTACATCTCCGAGACCTCCTTTGCCTCCCATTCATAGTATGGGAAGAGTTCTGTAAAGTACTTGATGTTTGTGACGATCCTGCGCGTTCCGGGCGTCCATTCTATATGGCTCGTGGAAATGGGATCCGGCCTCCTGTTAATCTGGACCAGCTTTTCATCCTGATAGCAGTAAGGATGTACACCCAGGTATTCAGCCAGCCTGTTGCATTCAAGAAGCAGTTCCTCTGTGGATTTGAATTCCTCTGACATCGCTCCCTCCGTTTTTTAATTGAAAGGTTTTGTCAAGATGATGTGGAAATTTGAGATGTTACATTTGAAAAATAACATTCGGGGGTTAATAGTCAATCCCATTTTTCGATGAGAAAAGTGGCGGCAGGAAGAGTTCTTAATCAGAATTTAAGTTCTATTTCCCGGCGGAATTCGGGTAGGGCAAAACTAAAGCAGGAGCCCTTATCCGGGTCGCTTTTTACATTCAGAATGCCATTATTTTTATCTATAAACTCTTTACTGATTATAAGTCCAAGGCCAGTTCCCCTTTCCCTGTCGGTGCCGGGAGTGGAAAGTTTTTCTCCGATTTCAAAAAGCTTCTTCTGGTTTTCAGGGCTTATTCCCACACCGCTGTCTTTTACGGAAACCAGGGCTTTAAGGTCCGACTTTTCAACTTTAATTTCCACTTCACCGCCTGCCCCTGTAAACTTTATAGCGTTTGAGACTAAGTTCCTTAAAACAGTTTCAATCATATTCTTATCGGCATAGACCTCAACTGGCCCCGAAGTATTAATGTTAAGCCTGATTTTTTTTCTAATAGCGCTTATTTCGTAAATATTATATATGTCGTCAATCAGTTCTTCAAGATTAAATCTTACGGGTGAATACTCCATGCCGCCCGTCTGCAATCTGGACCACTGGAGGAGGTTTTCCAGCAGGTCAAAAACGCTTTTGGCCGATTTATAAATATTCTGCGCAAATGTTTTAACCTCCTCAGGGGAAAGCTGTTCAAAATCGCTGGCCAGGAATTCCGAAAATCCAAGAAGCGAACTAAAGGGGCTTTTAAGATCGTGTGATATAATGGAAAAGAACTTATCCTTGCTGGCGTTTATCTCCTTGAGCTCTTTTTCAATGTTTTTCATGTGTGTAATATTCTGAAACATAGCCATACCTGCCACAACCACACCCAAATCATCTTTGATCGGGACAGTATAAACCAGATAGCAGTCCCCTGCAATTCCATCCAGTTCAAACATGCTTGTTTCACCCCTTATGGCTGCACTATAAGGGGCATTAAGTATGGCACAAACCCTGGGGCTGAAGGTTTCAGACATTGTTTTGCCCAGAAGCTTATCCCTCGAAAATCCGGCATTTTCAATTTCTTTTCCCTCAGCAAGGAGGTAGCGGAAGTCGTGGTCAAAAAGTACTACGGCACCGTTCGGGAAGTTGCTGGCCAGCGTTCTGTAGCGTGATTCACTTTGACGGAGGCTGTTCTCAGCCTGTATTTTCTCTGTCACCTCACGCCAGGTTACAGCAATCCCGGAGCCAAGTCTGACTATTCTGACATCAAAATACCTGATTGCTCTGCCTTCAGCAGGGTTTCCGATAGGAAAGGAATCCTTCATAAAAGGCCTGCCGGAATCGGCCACGCTGCAGTAATTCATAAAAAGGCCTGAAGATTTGCTGTCAGGGAATTTTGTAAAAAGCCTGCTATTGATAAGTTCACTGCGTGAATTTCCGCTGAAGCGGCATGCTGCCTCGTTCACGTACTCAAATATAAAGTCTGTAATTAAGCCGCTTTCATTTCTTACAGGCTCGAAAATGGCAAAACAGTCCAGCATGTTCTCAATTGAAGTACGGAAACGGACCTCTTTTTCCAAAAGATTCATTTCAAGGTTTTTGCGTTCTGTTATATCTTCAACAGTACCCTGATAAACAATACTGCCATCATCGTCCCTAATGATCCGGGCATTTTCGCGTATATAGATGAGTTCGCCGTTTTCTTTGCGCCAGGAATTTTCCAGCCCGATCACTTCCCCATTTTTCTCCAGGAGTTCGCGGAACTGTTTCCTCGAATAGCCGTGATTAAGAGACGCTTCATCCTCCAGATCCAATCTTAAAAAGTCCTCATAAGAATCATATCCCATCATCTGCATAAGGGCTTTATTTGCTTTTAATATTTTCCCGCCCGGTGTAGTCATATACACCCCGATAGGAATATTATTAAACAGGTCGCTTAAGATTTCAACATCAGATTTGGGGATTCTGCTCATTTTCCGCTCAGATTAGTTGTTTTCGCATTTAAGCAAGGAAATAGTAAATATCGCATTATTATCGAAAGGAAAATTGAAATTTAAATAGCAAATAATCCATTTTTTAATCCGGCAGGCAAGAATCTTAAAAGCAGGAGACAAATCAGGGAATGGAGATTTTTATACATTGATGAAGGCCATACTATGAGGTATTATAGCCATGAAAACGTACTTCTTATCAGGTTCTTACAGCTAAGGAAACAGGAATGCAGGCGCACATAAACGAAGGTTTATTGCGGTGCAGATTCTGCTTTGTTTGCATTAAGAATCAGAAGCTCCGTCATTAAAAGGCGGGGCTTTTTTCTTTTTAAGCCAACAGTCTTTATAAAGGCCCGGAAAGTAAAAGTTTCTTCAGAGGCAGGTCTCCGCTGAAATCTTCGAGGTATTTTGTCTTGCAATAGCATAACAAATTGAGCGGACCAGTGTACGGCAGTCGATCTGATATTTTATAAGGTAATCCTGAGCACCGAGCTTAACTGCCTTCAGGGCCAGTTCCTCGTCTTCCAAACCAGTCATCACAACAACCGGTGTATTCTTTGCATCCTGAAGAAGTCGTGTAAGCGTAGCCAGGCCTGTACTGTCAGGCAGTGAAAGGTCAAGGAGTATGACATCATATTTATGCTTACTCAGCTTATCCAGTCCCGTAGAAAGCCGGAAGGTCTGTTCAACAGTTATCTTAATCTTTTCCTCTTCCTGAATAATCTGGCTGATATAATGACCGTCGCCAAGGCTGTCTTCGATCATAAGAGCACTGATAGTTTCCATGAAGATAATCTCCTGATTTAGTGTCTCTTTTAGTACTATAAGAAATAAAAATATTTAACTAATTGCAACAGCATAACCAGACAATGCAGGAAATGTGCAAAGTCAAGTTCCCCTGAATTTTTTGCAGGTAAATAAAAAGT